>CAVBPP010000128.1:0-11457 GCA_963597295.1 Paratractidigestivibacter sp.
TTGTAGAACTCGGTGGAAGCCGGATCCATAGCGAACATGATGTCGGTGCCGGGCTTGTAGCCGGCAGCCTCGCAGGCCTTCACGATGTACTCGAGCGGCTCTTCGTTGGTGGTGAAGTTCGGAGCGAAACCGCCCTCGTCGCCGACGCCGCCGCCCAGACCGGCCTCGTGCAGCACCTTCTTCAGCGTGTGGTAGATCTCGGCGCACCAGCGCAGGGCCTCGGCGAAGGTCTCGGCGCCGACGGGCATGATCATGAATTCCTGGAAGTCGACGTTGTTGTCTGCATGCACACCGCCGTTCAGGATGTTCATCATCGGCGTGGGCAGAATATGGCCGTTCACGCCGCCGATGTACTTGTACAGGGGCAGGCCGCACGACTCGGCCTCGGCCTTTGCGCAGGCCAAGCTCACGCCCAGAATGGCGTTCGCGCCCAAGGCGCCCTTGTTGTCGGTGCCGTCAAGCTCCAGCATGATGTCGTCGATGGCACGCTGGTCGTCGGCCTCAACGCCGATAAGCGCATCGGCAATCTCGTCGTTCACATGGGCCACTGCGTCGAGCGTGCCCTTGCCCAGATAGCGGGACTTGTCGCAATCGCGCAGCTCAACAGCCTCGAATGCGCCGGTGGAAGCACCGGAGGGAACGGCCGCGCGGCCGGAGGAGCCATCCTCCAACACAACTTCCACCTCAACCGTGGGGTTGCCGCGAGAGTCCAGGATCTCACGCCCGAACACATCGATGATGACGCTCATTGAATGCCTCCTCTGAAGGGATTTCACTTGTCGCCCGGCGCATTTTGCAACCAGGCCATACGAGGCAAATTTTAACACGCAAGGCCTTCTAGGGCCTATCACGCGGGCAGGCGGCAACCTGAAGGGCGGCAGAGGTATATTCGGCGAAGGAATTGTGAAGGCGAACTTCAGGACGGGTGCGCCTCGAACGGGAGGGCTCTTCGCGAAAGCGAGTTCCAGATGGGGTAGACTTCGCGCAAGGAAGCTTTGGGGGGGCGCTTCGCAAGGGCAAACTTCGAGCGGAATAGCTCTTCACAGGTTGAGTTCCAGGTAGAGGCACGCTTTGGGCGAACGAACTTCGAGAAGTTGACACCTACAAAAATGCAGCGACAACAACCAACAGCGCCGAGCCCACCACCAGAGCCGCAAGAGAAGCAGCGTCTGCGCGCAATCTGCCCAAAGCAGTACGCCGCGCGTCAGGCAAGCCATAGCAGCGCGAGTCCATAGCGACCGAAAGCTTGTCCGCGCGACGAAACAGCTGCACCAACACGGGCACGAATACGTTTCCCCAGGCCAAAAAGCGCACCATCACACTTCCCGCCGAAAATCGCGCCCCGCGCGCCTCCTGCGCATCGTGCACTTGGCAAAACTCAAGCGCCGTCAAGGGAATGAACCTGATGGCAAGGCTCAACACCATCGCAGCATCGTCAACGGGAAAGCGCACCGCCCGCAACGGACGCAGAAACCAAGTAAGCGCCGCAACCAACTGAGTGGACGTAGTGGTAAACGTGACCAGCAAACTCGCGAGCAACAGCAACACGATGCGCGCGGCATACAGGCAGCCGACCGCCAGGCCCGTCGCCGGGTTAAACGCCGCGAACGCAACGGTCAGTACAGCCAGCACATACACAGGGACGCCCATGCGCAGCAAACGCACCGGGGCGATACGCGACACCCCCAGGACGCCAACGACGACAAGCGCGAACAAAGCCATGCCCAAAAACGTATCCACCCAGAAAATGGCTGCGGTGTATACAACCAGCAGAGCAACCTTCGCACGCGCATCGCATGTGTGAACTGGAGACACCCCGGGGATATAAGCACTGACCTGTAATCGCATATCGCGCAGTATAGCGCACGGGAATTCCGGGCAGACAGTAAAAGAGGAACCCCGAAACGGGGTTCCTCAAAACAAGCTATGCGCTTATCGCCAAGCGAAAACCTATTCGGCCTTCTCCTCGGCAGCCTCGGTGGCCTCTTCAGCGGCTTCTTCAGCCTTGGCCTCGGCGGCTTCCTCAGCCTTCGGCTCGGCCTTGGCAACCTTCTTCGGGGCAGCCTTCTTGGCGGCCGGCTTAGCAGCCTCCTTCTTGGCAACGGGCTCGGTCACGAGCTCGATGATGACCATGGGGGCGTTGTCGCCCTTGCGGTTGCCGAGCTTCATGATGCGGGTGTAACCGCCGTTGCGGTCGGCGAACATGCCCTGCGAAACCTTCTCGAAGATCTCGCGGACGAGTTCCTTGTCGTTGCCCAGAGCGGCGATGGCCAGACGGCGGCTGTGCAGGTCGCCCTTCTTAGCCCAGGTGATGACCTTGTCGACGTCGCGGCGAATTTCCTTCGCACGGGACTCGACGGTCTTGATGCGGTCGTTGAGGAACAACGCCTGCGTCAAGCTACGCTTCATGGCCTTGGTGTGGGCGAAGTCGGTGCCCAGCTTGCGGCCCTTGTAGTTATGCCTCATGGTGAGTATCTCCTATTACTGCTTCAAATTGAGGTCCATGGAAATGAGCTTATCCTTCACTTCCTCGATGGACTTCGCGCCAAAGTTCCTGATGTTGAGCAGGTCGTTCTCGGAGAACTCGACCAGCTGACGCACCGAGTGGATGCCGGCGCGCTTCAGGCAGTTGTACGAACGGACCGAAAGATCCAAGTCTTCGATCTGCTTGTCCAGCTCGGCGTTGGTCTCCTGACCCTCCGGAGCGAAGATGGAGGGCACTTCGACCTCTTCTTCCTCTTCGGTGGCGTTCAGGGCCAAGAACGCGCCCATGTACTGGTTGACGATGTTCGCCGCACGGGTGACTGCATCGACGGGAGCGATGGAGCCGTCCGTTTCGACCTCGAGCACCAGCTTGTCATAGTCGGTGCGCTGACCGACGCGGGTGTCGGTCACGTTCATCGTGCAGCGACGCACGGGCGAGAACAGCGAATCGACATGAATAACGCCGATCGGATCCTCGGTGCGCTTGTTGGCATCGGCGGAAACATAGCCGCGGCCAACACCGATGCGAACCGTCATGTCGAGCGTGCCGCCGTCGGCGACCGTCGCGATGACATGTTCCGGGTTGATGAGCGTGAACTCGGTCGGGACCTGCAGGTCGGCGCCGGTGACGACGCACGGACCCTCGGCAGACACATGCGCCGTGGCCTCTTCGATGTCCTCGTTGAGCGCCGAGAAAACCAAACCCTTGATGTTCAGGACGATATCGGTGATGTCCTCGATAACGCCTTCGGCGGTGGTGAACTCGTGCTGCACGCCTTCGATCTGGATGGCCGTCGCCTTTGCGCCGTCCAAAGACGACAGCAAAACGCGACGCATGCTGTTACCCAGCGTATAGCCGTAACCACGCTCCAGCGGTTCTACGATGAAGCGTGCGACGGTGTCGTTGACTTCTTCCGTGGTTACCGTAGGCCTCATGAACTCTGTCATGTTGGGTAAGCCTCCTTACTATCGCGCGATTACTACTTGGAGTACAGCTCGACGATGAGCTGCTCGCGGATGTCGAGATCGATCTGATCGCGGGTGGGAAGAGCGAGAACGCTGCCCTGCAGCTTCTCGATGTCAACCTCGAGCCAGGCCGGAACCTGGAAACGAGCGTTGGAAACCAGAGCGCTCTTGATGACCAAGAGTTCCTTGGACTTGGCGCGCACGGACACGACGTCGCCAGCCTTCACGCGGTAGGAAGGCACGTCCACGCGACGGCCGTTCACCTCGATGTGACCGTGGGTCACGATCTGGCGAGCTTCCTTGCGGGTGCGGGCGAAGCCAAGGCGGAAGATGACGCTGTCGAGACGGGACTCGAGCAGGATCATCAGGTTGTCACCGGTGATGCCCGGCATGGACTTAGCCTTGTTGAAGTAGCTGTGGAACTGCTTCTCCAGAACGCCATAGATGAACTTGACCTTCTGCTTCTCACGCAGCTGCATGCCGTATTCGGATTCCTTGCGGCGACGCTTGGGCTCGCGCTTGGAAGTCTTGGAGCTGCTGTAACCCAGCACGACGGGATCCAGGCCCAGCTGGCGGCAGCGCTTAAGAACCGGGGTTCTATTGATAGCCATAATTACTAGATCCTTTCAGTTACACGCGACGACGCTTCTTGGGGCGGCAGCCGTTGTGCGGGATGGGGGTGCAATCCTGAATGCTGGCGATTTCCAGACCGGTCGCCTGCAGGGAACGGATAGCGGTCTCGCGACCGGAGCCCGGGCCCTTGACGTAGACGGCGACCTTCTTCAGGCCGTGTTCCATAGCCGTCTTGGCAGCGGCCTCGGCGGCCATCTGCGCGGCGAACGGCGTGGACTTGCGGGAGCCCTTGAAGCCGACGGTGCCGGCGGACTGCCACGAGATCACGTTGCCCTGAGGATCGGTGATGCTGACGATGGTGTTGTTGAACGTAGACTTGATGTGCGCAGCGCCAACGGCGATGTTCTTACGTTCGGAGCGCTTGATACGAGTGCGCACGTTTTTCTTAGTTGCCACTTGTTAGCTCCCTTACTTCTTCTTGCCGCCGATTTGCTTGCGCGGGCCCTTGCGGGTACGAGCATTCGTGTGAGTGCGCTGGCCGCGAACGGGCAGACCCTTGCGGTGACGCAGGCCACGGTAGCAGCCGATTTCCATAAGGCGCTTGATGTTCTGGGAAACCTCGCGATGCAGGTCGCCCTCCACCTTGATGTTGTTCTGGATGTAATCGCGCAGCTTCACGAGGTCTTCCTCAGTGAGGTCATTCGTGCGCGTGTCCGGATTGATACCGGTCTCCGCCAAGATTTTCTTGGAGGTGGTCAGTCCAATGCCGTAGATGTAGGTCAAGCCGACTTCAATGCGCTTGCCGCGAGGAAGGTCGACACCAACGAGACGTGCCATAGGTTTATCTCCTCTTTCTTCCTAGCCCTGACGCTGCTTGTGGCGGGGGTTCTCGCAAATGACGAGCACCTTGCCATGGCGTCGGATGATCTTGCACTTGTCGCACATTTTCTTGACCGAAGGACGTACCTTCATTTCAATTTCCTTTCGGTTAATGCGGTCCTATATTTCCACACCCAGCCGCTGGTGATGATTCTCGGGGATACTGGCGCGCCGGCTCACGCGCGAACTTGCAGGCGTCTACTTGAAACGGTACGTGATACGACCGCGGTTCAAGTCATAGACGGACAGCTCGACCGTCACCTTGTCACCGGGCAAGATCTTGATGTAGTGCATTCGCATTTTGCCGGAGATATGGGCCAGGATCTCATGACCGTTTTCCAGCTCCACCTTGAACATGGCATTCGGCAGGGCTTCGATAACCTTGCCCCCCAGTTCGATAACATCTTGTTTGGTCAACGCAGTGCTCCTTCAAGCAAATCTGTCTTAACGCAGCAATCCAGGATGTTACCAAAGTATTTAGTTGTTGGGGTGTGAATACACAAAGAGCACAAGACCAACTAAGCTCTTGGCTTTCAAGTACCTGCATGTCAGGCGTGCGGTCTAGATGCCGCGCAGCCCGTCGCCGATAAGATTGGGCGGGGCCGCCAGGTATTCGCGCTTTCGCGCAGCCGCCTTGTCGGCTTGAGGCAGTCGCTTAGGCGACGCCTTCAGATTTGCATTATGATACCCGTTCGCCACTTTCCGTCAAGCGATTGTGGAGGAAGTTCACGAACCCACAATGGAATGTACGTCACGCAGGGCATTCCGAAGCAGCCAGGTGGCGGTGGAGGCCGGAAACGACGCCGCCCGCCCTAGCGCGGGTTGACGCCTTCGCTTTCTTCGATGATGCGGTGCAGCTCGGCGATATAGGCATCGAGCAGGTCTGATGGCTTGCGGCCCTCATGCATGATGTAACCGACGGTCATACGCTCTTCGGTGTCTAGCGGGATGGAGGCGATGCCCGTGTGCATTTCGCTGGAGAGCACGCCCGTGGACAATGTGTAGCCTTCCGAGCAGGCGAGCAGGTTGGACAGCGTGCCGCGATCGGAGATGCGGATATTGCGCGTATGCTCGACGTAGCTGAGCGGTTCTTCCGAGTAATAGAACGAGTTAACGGTGCCCTGCTCGAAACTATAACGCGGCCAATCGGCAAGCTCATCGAGCTTGATAATCTTCTTCTTCGCCAGCGGGTGGTTCTCGCCGACGAACACGTGCACGCCGGCGTCGAATAGCGGGTTGAACTTCACTTCAGCGTCGTCGAAGGCCTTCTGCAGCACGCGCTGGTTGAACGAATCCAAATAGAGTATGCCTATCTCGCTGCGGAACGACCGCACGTCATCGATGATGCTGGCGGTGGTGGTTTCGCGCATGATGAACTCATAGTCGGAGTCTTTGCAGCGTTCGGTGACGTTCATGAACGCTTCGACGCTGAAGGCGTAGTGCTGCGTGGACACGGCCAGGCGCTGACGGGGCTTTTCCTTGCCGGCGTAACGAGCTTCGAGCATGTTTGCCTGCTCGATGACCTGGCGGGCATAGCCGAGCAGTTCGGTTCCGTCGTTGGTGAGCGTAACGCCGCGATTGCTGCGCGTGAAGATGGAAATGCCCAGCTCCTGCTCGAGTTCTTTGATGGCCGTGGAAAGGTTAGACTGCGAGGCGTACAGGTTTTGCGCCGCGGCGTTAATCGATCCGTATTCGGCGATTGCGATGAGATATCGAAGCTGCTGAAGCGTCATGGCGCGCCTTTCTTGCAGGGAATGCCCGTTTGGTTTTGGCGTATTGTAAACCCGGCCATCGCCGATTCATATAACGACAAGCTTTACACAATTATTCGTTGACCCGCACGGGTTTGCCCGGTATCATAATCAATCGCGCAAGTTGGGCCGTTAGCTCAGTTGGTAGAGCAGGGGACTTTTAATCCCAAGGTCGAGGGTTCGAATCCCTCACGGCCCACCAGCGCGCCTTTGCTGCATTTCGCAGCGTCCGTTTCAGACTGGGCCATCGTCCAACGGCAGGACTCTGGTTTTTGGTACCAGCTACCTAGGTTCGAATCCTAGTGGCCCAGCCATTCTTGATTGACTCTCAGCGAAAAACGAATAGCAGGTTTGGCCCGGATGGGATTCGAACCGTTGATCAACAGTCCAGTGGACTGTTGATTTCCTGTCTATGCGCCCGAGCGGGCGCCATCTGCGCGATTAGCGCAGATGCGTATAGAAAACGTGCCAGTGGCACGTTTTTAGGTTTTCGCCCGACTGAGCTTGCGAAGGAGGGGTGCGGATTCGCGAAGCGAATACGCGAATCCTAGTGGCCCAGCCATTTTTGATTGACTCTCTACGAAAAGCGAATAGCGGGTTTGGCCCGGATGGACCTCATCGCTGATTAACTGTGCGTCGCGCTTCGCGCTCTCTATTGCGGTTCGAGCTTTCGCTCGAACCCACGAAATCTTGTTGCTGCTTTACCTGCGCAACAAAGCAATTCGTAGGCGCGAGCGAAAGCTCGCGCAGCAATAGATGCCCAAAGGGCTTCACTCATTTAAAAAAGCGCCCCGGGCGTCCGGGGCGCTTTCGCGTTGCGGCTATCCTTGCGGCGCAGGCCTTAGTGCATGTTGCTGGCGTAGGGGGCCTTGTCCTTCAGCAGGACGTCGTGCGCGCCGCCTTCCACGATGGAGGTGGAGCTGATGACGGTGAGCTTGGCCTTGTCTTGGAATTCCGGAATGGTCAGCGCGCCGCAGTTGCACATGGTCGACTTGACCTTCAGCAGCGTGACGGCGATGTTGTCCTTCAGCGGGCCGGCGTAGGGCACGTAGGAGTCAACGCCTTCCTCAAACGACAGGCTCTTCTTGCCGCCAAGGTCGTAACGGCCCCAGTTGCGGGCGCGGGCGGAACCTTCGCCCCAGTATTCCTTCATGTAGGTGCCGTTGACCATGACCTTGGCCGACGGGGACTCGTCGAAGCGGGCGAAGTAGCGGCCGAGCATGACGAAGTCGGCGCCCATGGCCAGCGCGAGCGAGATGTGGTGGTCGTACACGATGCCGCCGTCGGAGCAGATGGGCACGTAGATGCCGGTTTCCTTGAAGTACTCGTCGCGGGCCTTGGCAACTTCGATGGTGGCCGTGGCCTGACCGCGGCCGATGCCCTTGGTCTCGCGGGTGATGCAGATGGAGCCGCCGCCGATGCCGATCTTCACGAAGTCGGCGCCAGCCTCGGCCAAAAAGCGGAAGCCTTCGCCATCGACCACGTTGCCGGCACCGATTTTGACGTCGTCGCCGTAGTGTTCGCGCACCCATTCGATGGTCATCTTCTGCCAGTCGGAATAGCCCTCGGACGAGTCGATGCACAGCACGTCGGCACCCGCCTCCACCAGCGCGGGAACGCGCTCGGCGTAGTCGCGGGAGTTGATGCCGGCGCCCACCATGTAGCGCTTGTGGCCGTCAAGCATTTCGTTGGGGTTGGACTTGTGGCTGTCGTAGTCCTTGCGGAACACCATGTAGGCGAGCTTGCCCTCGGCGTCGACCAGCGGCAGCGAGTTGAGCTTGTGATCCCAGATGATGTCGTTGGCAACCTTCAGGGTGGTGTCGGCCGGGGCGGTGATCAGCTTTTCCAGCGGGGTCATGAACTCGGTGACCTTCTCGTCGCCGGTCATGCGGGAAAGGCGGTAGTCGCGCTCGGTCACGACGCCGAGCAGCTTGCCGTGGGCCGTGCCGTCGTCGGTGACGGGCATGGTGGAGTGGTCGGTAGCTTCCTTCAGCGCGACGACCTGATTAAGCGTCATGTCGGGCGAAAGGTTGGCGTCGGATTCCACGAAACCGGCCTTGTAATCCTTCACGGCCTTGACCATGGCGGCTTCCTGCTCGATGGTCTGGTTGCCATAGATGAACGACAGGCCGCCCTCGGTGGCCAGCGCCACGGCCATATTGTTGTCGGAAACGGCGGCCATGATGGCGGACACCATGGGGATGTTCAGCGAAATGGGGCATTCTTCCTCACCCTTACGGTACTTGACCAGGGGGGTTTTCAGGCTCACCGACGCGGGAATGCACGTTGAGGGCGTGTGGCCGGGAACAAGCAGGTACTCGTTGAACGTGCGGGACGGTTCGTCATAGTAGAACGCCATGGGGGCTCCTTCGCTTCTGCCGTGAATTTTGATGGATGCCATTATAGGCAGCTGGGAGAACTTTGCGAGATGGCATGCGGAAAAACACGCCGATTATGAAAAACCGCCCGTAAGCGTTGCACTTGCGGGCGGTTGTTTGGCGGTTGGCTGGCGCCCAGGCGCTTACGGTGGACTTGCTGCCCCGGTTTTCGCGGGGCTTCGCGCCGGGAGCGAGACGAGGAATACGAAGGGAATGCGACGGTGCGAAGGGAATGCGAAGGGACGCCCCTAATGTTTTCTTGTGGGCATTTTGCATGCACCGACAAGACATTAGGAGTGTCCCTTTGTCTGGTTTGCTTTGTCTGGTTTGGCTGGTTAGAGGCCGAGCCAGGTGCCTATGACCGGGGCGTAACCCATGATGAATACGATGACCATGCCAATGGGCAGGATGTAGGTCATGTAGAAGCGAGACCAAGCCGGGAAGCGCAGGCCTTTGCCGGTGTCGGCTTCGGCCAGGAAGTTCTTCCAGCCCCAGCCGTTTTTACGCGTGACGAACAGCACCAGGAACAGGCCGCCGAGCGGCAGGATGTTGTTCGACACTAGGAAGTCCTCGATGGACTGGATGTCGCCGATAGCGGGGATGTTCACGCCCGAAAGCACGTTGAAGCCGAGCACGCACGGCATGCTGAGAATCAGCAGGCACAGGCCGTTGACCAGGCACGCCTTCTTTCGCGGTGTGCCCCACTGGTCGATGGTGAAGCTCATGATGTTCTCGAACACCGCGATGACCGTGGACAGCGCGGCGAAGGTCATGAACAGGAAGAATAGCGTGC
The DNA here is from genome assembly GCA_963597295.1 of Paratractidigestivibacter sp. Lineage (GTDB taxonomy): Bacteria > Actinomycetota > Coriobacteriia > Coriobacteriales > Eggerthellaceae > Senegalimassilia. Next base: position 9,825 of record CAVBPP010000128.1, read on the forward strand.
CCCACAGCTGACCCAAGGGCATTTCGTTGAAGACGATGGGCAGCGTGATGAAGACGAGGCTTGGGCCCGAGCCCGGCTCGACGCCGAACGAGAAGCACGACGGGAAGATGACCAGGCCGGCCATCAGGGCGACCAGCGTGTCGAGAACGGTGACGCGCAAAGCCTCGCCGGTCAGGCGATGTTCTTTGCCGATGTAGCTGCCGAAGATGGACATAGAGCCCATGCCGACGCTGACCGTGAAGAACGCCTGGCCCATGGCCGCATACACCGCGCTGCCGAACGTCGACCATTGCTCGGCGAGCGTGGTGCCGGCGAACAGCTTGCCGAAGTCGGGCAGCAGGTAGAACGACAGGCCCTCGGAAGCGTTGGGCAGCGTGACCGCGCGCACGCACAGCACGATGAGCACGGCGAACAGGGCGACCATCATCACCTTCGACACGCGCTCGACGCCGTTTTGCACGCCGAATGAGGTGGTGAGCACGCCGATGGCGACGACGATGACCATGAAGATGGTCATTTGCAGCGGGTCGGCCAGCATGTCGCTGAACACGCCCGCCACCTGGGTGGAATCAAGCCCGTTGAACGTGCCGACGGCCATTTTCACCATATAGGCCAGCATCCAGCCAGCCACGCAGGTATAGAACATCATGAGCAGGTAGTTGCCCGCAAGGCCGATCCACTTGAAGCGATGCCATTTCGTGCCGGCGGGTTCGAGCGTATCGTAGCTGCGGGCGACCGACTTTTGGCTGGCGCGGCCCATGGCGAATTCCATGATGAGAACCGGAAGGGCGAAGATGGCCAGAAACACCAGGTACATCAGCACAAATGCGGCGCCGCCGTATTCGCCGGTAATGTAGGGGAAACGCCAAACGTTGCCCAAACCGATGGCGCAACCGGCGCTGACCAGGATAAACCCGATGCGCGAACTGAATTTCTCGCGTTCCATAGTGCTAGCCTTCCAAGGAAAAGCGCCCGTCGCGGTTGCGGCGGGCGCTGCATTAACGTTGCGGGAAGTTTAGCGGAAAGAGGCCGCGAACGCAAAATTGGGGCGCTGCGCTTCGCGGTGAAGGGAGTGTCGCCCTTCGGGCTCTCTAATGATGTTCGAGCTTTCGCTCGAACCTACGAATTTAGGTGCGCAGATAAGACTTGCTGCAAACTTCGTAGGTGTGAGCGGAAGCTCACACCGTACTAGAGAACCCATAAGGCGACACTTTTTTGCTAAGCGGCGCCGTTGCTTTCCTGCTGAAGCTAGTCCCACCCGCAGCAAAAAGCACATCGCACCTAACGGCGCCCTACTCCGACCGCAAAGCCTCCACCGGGTCTTTGCGGCTGGCGGCGCTTGAGGGGATGAGACCCGCCAGGAAGGTGAGGAACACGCTGATGGCTATCAGGATGATGGCCGCCTGCCAGGGCAGAAGCGCCACGTTTTCCACATCGAACAGGGCAAACACTATGGCGTTGGCGGGTATGCAACCAAGCGCCGTAATCGCAATGCCTATGACGCCCGCCGCGAAGCCGACGATGATCGTTTCGGCGTTGAACACGCGGCTGATGTCGCGCTTGCTTGCGCCGATCGATCGCAGGATGCCGATCTCCTTCTTGCGCTCGAGCACGCTGATGTAGGTGATGATGC
>CAVBPP010000129.1:0-11162 GCA_963597295.1 Paratractidigestivibacter sp.
GCTCTGCATAAGGATGCATATCAGCAGCAACACGCACGCGAGTGGGACGGAAACGCCTCCGCTGGTCGCGCTTGCGGCTGCGACCGCCAAGGCAACCGGAAGGATGGCGGCGGGCCAGGTATGGGCTGCAGCCAAGTTCCAAGCCATTTTCAATGTGAAACGATTGTAGTTTTGCCTAGATTGAGCAGGTGTTTTACCGTTTTGAGAAGTCATCGATTTCCTTGGATAGCTATCGTTCCGCAATTTGATGATGCCTTCCTTCGCCATTATCAACAGGATGAAAACGAAGGCATCGATTTTCGAAATGTGGAGTAGGATTAAACCATGCCGCTATTGTAGTTCATTTGGAAAGCAGGGAAGGCGCTTATGAAGCTGAATGTACCGATAACCATCCGCTATGCGGAAACGGACAAGATGGCCGTCGTGTATCACGCGAACTACCTTCTGTATTTCGAGGATGCGCGCACGAAGTTTCTTGAGGAACTTGGGTATCCGTACACGAAAATCGAGGCGCAGGGGCTGCTTTCGCCGGTGGTGTCGTTCGAGGTGAATTACGGCACGCCGCTGCAATATGGAGATGTCGCCATCATCAGAACCTGGATCTGCGAGTCTAAACCGACCAAGACGACTTACGCATACGAGGTTTATAAGCAAGGCCAGGATATCGAGACAACCAAGCCATGTTGCACAGCGAAAAGCGTTCATTGCCTAGTGGACGCCGAAACGTTCAAACCTAAAAGCATCAAGAGGGAAACGCCAGAGCTATACGAACTGTACGAAAAAGTTTGCGTTCGGGAAGGGCAATAGAAGCAGCTCAACAACGAAAGAGCGCTTCAATTAAAAGCCAATGATCGAATCGGTGACTTCTCTAATCAGCTTTACATAACATATGTTATCGATAAAGCACAGAATTACTCTAGGAGCAAAGAGCCACGCCTGCGAGAATAAGCAAGCGAGGCTCTTTAAGCATTTAACCCCAGGTCGAAGTTGCGCTGGAGCCGGCGCTAGATCCCGAACCCACGGCGCCCGAGCTGCCAAGCAACGCATCAAGCTGACCGCTGTCGATCATCTCCATAATGGTGGGATACATAATCACGAACGAAGCGAAATTCAGCGCTATAGCAATACCGCAAACGATCAACGCAATGCGCGCCGACTTCTTCAGCCGCTCAGCATCGGCTGAATAAACCGAATTCTTTTCGATGAGCCCATTGAGCTTGCGAAGACCCAATACAGCAAGAATGACGCCGATGATCCCCAAAAGCATACCGCCGAGGAATAGCGAAATTGGACCGAACACCAACGCTACGTTGATTTGAGAATGAGCCGTTTTCAGAACGCGATCATCGGCCATATTCGGCTTCGGTAACTCGTTAGGCATGAACACCACTGCTTCCGAATCCAGCTTCGCCGCGTACGGTTTCCGAAAGCTGTTCGACCTCGTGGAACCGAACGGTAGGCACAGGCATTATGACAAGCTGCGCGATACGATCACCCACATTGATTTCAAACGGCTGCTCGTCGTCATGATTCACCAATATGATCTTCAACTCACCGCGGTAATTCGAATCGATGAGCCCAGGGGTGTTAACGATCGAAATACCATGCTTGGCGGCAAGGCCGCTTCGAGGCATGACGAATCCCGCATAACCTTTCGGCAAGCCAATGGCCAAACCCGTCGGGACCATCGCTCGCTGATGAGGCTCCAAAATCACATGCTTAACGGAACGCAGATCAACGCCAGCATCGCCTTCGTAGGCATATCCAGGAACCTGCACGCCATCAACCAGGCGTTTTAGTTCTACGTTTACACAATCCATTAGCGAATGCCCTCCAATGCCTGAGCGAATTCTTCAACATTTTGAAAGTCCTTGTAAACGCTTGCAAAGCGCACATAAGCGACATCGTCCAAGCTTGCCAGACGAAGCAGCGCCATATCGCCAAGATCCTTCGACCGAATCTCATTGCGAGCCGCATTACGAAGCTCGTTTTCGATGCTGTCGATAAGGGAACCAAGCTGTTCAGGGGAAATAGGCCTTTTCGCGCAAGCGATGAGCAAGCCTCGCATCAGCTTCTGCCTATCATATGCTTCAGAGGAGCCGTCGGATTTGATGATGATGAGGGGGTTGTCGCCAAGACGCTCATACGTTGTGAAACGACGTCCGCAAGAAAGGCACTCGCGTCGGCGACGGATACTCAAACCGTCCTCAGCGGGTCGCGAGTCGACGACTTTGGAATCAAGGTAACCACATGCAGGGCACTTCATAGAATCGCACTCCTTTGCTCGGATATTCCATAGAGTACCATACAAGATATTGCGATTCGATATTGAGTGCGTTTGTGGATGAAATGTTGCAAAGACAATATATGGCGTAATCGCCTACTTAAATGAAACGCAAACATAATAGCGCGATCGGGAACTCCCTAAATAAGAAACAACAGTCCTACCAGCACGCAAGACCCGAACACGAGGGCCATATCCTTGAACGATTCCCTTTTGCGACCGCAAGCTGGCCGCTGGTCGCCAAACTGCTCTGGGAATGCGATGATCGTTGCGGTTGGCTGCTCGCAGTCGGCAGGTGCCAAAGCAGAGCTTCCCTCGGTCGGGAAAAACTTTTCGCTTCCGTTCATTTTTATTCCTCCTAGGTCTTGCATAGAACCTTTGTACGCGTTTATAATAAGTCGAACAAAAGTTCATGTCAACAATTATTTCAAACATTTGTTCTAATGTTTCGCACTAGGAGGTATCCGATGGAAGCAACGACCAAACGACAGCAGGCCGTCCTCAACGTGATCGAGCAATGCATTCGCGAAAAAGGGTATGGCCCGACCGTACGCGAGATTTGCCAGGTGTTGAACCTATCCTCCCCTTCCACCGTCCATGTGCATCTACGCGCTTTGGAAGATAAAGGCTACATTAAACGAGACCCGCTGAAGTCGCGCTCAATCGCGCTCACCTATGCGCTCGACAACGAGCCCGAGGCCACAAGCGTTTCCTCGACGCAATACGACAACATCATCTCGGTGCCGCTCATCGGCGACGTCGCGGCCGGTACCCCTATTCTGGCCGAGCAGAACATCACGGACACGATGATGCTGCCGACGGAAATCGTCGGGGACTCCCCCTCCTTCATGTTGTCGGTGCATGGCGAGAGCATGATAGAGGCGGGCATCAACGATGGAGACTACGTAGTCGTGCGCGAGCAGAAGGTGGCGAACAACGGCGACATCGTCGTCGCGATGATAGATGACGGCGCAACCGTGAAACGCTTCTATAAAGAGCAAAACTATATTCGCCTGCAGCCCGAGAATTCCTCGATGGACCCGATCATCACGACGGATTGCAGCATCGCGGGCAAGGTCGTAGCGGTGTTTCGCCGCATCTAATCGGAAGCGACGGCAAACGCCGAGAATTCATGCGCGATAGCGGGGGACGCGAGAAGAATCAGATGCGTCCCCTGTTCTGTATGCTCCTCCGACAAAATGCGGCACTTTTCATGCGCTTTCGAAACCACGTCTCCCCTGCTGTATGGGACAACGATGTCCAGATGCGCATCACGAGCCGAAGCTATATGCGCGATGCGCTCGATAAGGGCATCGCATCCAAATCCCGTCTGCGCGCTTACGAACAAGGCATCGGGAAAACGCTTGATCATGGCATCAAGCCCGTCATCAGCAAGAAGGTCGCATTTATTGAAGACGAGCACGCGAGGCAGGCGCTGCGCATCGATCTGGCCGAGGACGTCCTCAACAGCTTCGATTTGACTTTCAAACTCTTCCGATGAGGCATCGACCACATGAAGGACCAGGTCTGAGCCATTGATCTCGTCCAGGGTAGATTTAAAAGCTTCGACCAACGTTGTCGGCAATTTCTGAATAAAACCGACGGTATCGGTGATGGTGATCTCGCGCCCCTCAGGAAAACGAAGCTTCCTCGTGGTTGAGTCGAGCGTAGCGAACAGCTTGTCGTATGCCAGAACGTCTGCATCGGTCAATCGGTTGATCAGGCTCGACTTGCCTGCATTCGTGTAACCGGCCAAAGCAACTTTATACAGTCCGCTGTCGTAACGGCTCTCACGCTGCACCGAACGAATCTGCGAAAGGTGCTCGAGTTCGCGCTTGATGGAAGTAATCCGCTTGCGCACAAGACGTCGGTCAACTTCAAGCTGACTTTCGCCCTCGCCGAAACGAGACCCAACGCCGCCGCCCATGCGGTTCGAGGCCAAGTGGGCCCACATGCCACGCAAGCGCGGCAACAGATATTGATTCTGGGCGAGCTTCACCTGCAAACGGCCCTCTTTACTGGTTGCATGCAATGCGAAAATGTCGAGGATGAGCGCTGTGCGGTCGATGACCTTCAAATCGCGATCGACCGACTTTTCCAAATTCGACTGCTGGGAAGGCGTAAGCTCATCATCGAAGATGATTATATCGGCGTTAGTCTGCCGGCAGAGGCTTGCGATCTCTTCGACCTTGCCAGAGCCCACGAACGTGCGCGGATTGGGGCTTTCGAGCTTCTGGGTCGTCATGCCGACAGTATCAGCGCCAGCCGTATCGGCAAGGCGCTCCAATTCGGCTAACGAAGATTTCAGGGGCCAGCGCAGGCCGTGCCTATCAACGCCGACGAGCACAGCTCGCTCGCGCCGCTGCTCCATTTGGGTTTTCGCACCCTTTACCGCAACCGTCTCGTATTCGGACACGCCAATCCTTTCGACATTCGATATCCTAAAGTATATCCGAAGGCAACTCCGAACATGAAAAAGGCCCCTGAAAACAGAGGCCAGAAAATTCAAACGAGGGTACGGCTAAACGTTAACGGTGCCTTCAAACGCCTCGACGGCCGGACCGGTCATCATCACATGATCGGATTCGTTCCAATTAATGTGAAGCGTGCCGCCGCGAAGTACCAAATCGTTCTCGCGGCCGCTGCGGCCGGTCAGGGCTGCAGCAACGCCAGTCGCGCAAGCGCCGGTCCCGCAAGCGAGCGTCTCGCCGCAGCCACGCTCGTAAACGCGCATCTCAATGACGCCTTCGCCGGCAAGGCAAGCGAATTCCACGTTGGTCTTCTCAGGGAACGCCTCGTGAGATTCGTAATGAGCGCCGATCTTGTTGAGATCCAGCGTGGCGAGCTTCTTATCAGTCGGGTCCGCGAACAGCTCATCAGGCAGAGCGTTGAAGTCTTCGATGAAGGTGATGGCATGCGGGTTGCCCATGGAAACGCAGGTGAACTCGAATGCGCCCCACGGCGAATCGATCGGCTGGTTGCACGCGAACGAAACGCCTTCGGCGCTTGTGGCATTCGCCTCAACCGCAACGGGGACCTGCGCGGGCTCGAGAATCGGATGGCCCATATCTACGGTGGCCTTCGTCATCTTGTCCTCGGAGTCGGTTTCGAACTTGATGGGCTTGGGGCCGGCAAGCGTATCGGCGACGAATTCACCGTCGCTCGCCTGAACGAACCCACGATCGACCAGGTATTTCGCGAAGCAGCGGACACCATTGCCGCACATTTGGGCAAGCGTGCCGTCGGAATTGATGTAATGCATATAAGCGGCACATTCAGGACGCTCGGATGGACGCACCAGAATTACGCCGTCGCCACCGATGCCGAAATGACGGTCGCACAGGAATGCGACCTGATCCTGCGTCAGCTCGATATCGCGGGAGAAATCGTCGACGAAGACGAAATCGTTGCCGAGGCCATGAAGTTTTACGAATTCCAATTCCATGCTTTGAAGCACGCTCCTTTACAGCTGAAAATTTTGGTTGATTCTATCAATTTGAAGTAATGACTCGGTTACGAGCGCATCTGTATCCCCTGAATCTGCGCAAAGCCACTCGATGCGTTTGTCCTTGCGGAACCACGTGCGCTGACGCTTCGCATAACGGCAGGTGGAAACCTTGATCTGCTCGATAGCCTCATCCATCGTGCATTCGCCATCCAAAGCGGCGACGATTTCCTTATATCCAATGGCCTGCGGAGCCGTGATGCCTTCGCGAAAGCCCCGTTCAAGTAAAGAACGCACCTCCCGCACAAGGCCCGCCTCGATCATCTTGTCGACCCTAGCGCGAATCCGCCTACGCAGAATATCCGGGTCGACCGAAAGCCCGACGAATACGGCCGGAACAACTTGACCGATGCTCGCAAGCTTGCGCTTCTGCTCGGCGTACGTCGTTCCATCCTCAAGCAGCTCGAAAGCTCGCACGAGGCGCTTCACGTCGTTTTCCGGAATAACCTCGGCCGATTCCGCATCCGCCTCGTTCAAGCGAAGCCACAGCTCATGAGCTCCGTGCTCTTCAGCATACGCATTCCAGCGCACACGGACGGGATTCTCAACTTGCTCGCCTTTGGGAAAATCATAAGCATCAATGGCAGCACGAACATAAAATCCCGTTCCACCTGCAAGAACGCTGACTTTACCTCGCGAATCGATATCGCGAAAACATGACCGGGAATAACCCTGGAACAGCGCAGCGGAATAAGGCTCGCCAGGATTCACAAGGTCGAAGCCGTGATGCACCACCTTGCGCTCGGCAACGGGAAGCTTGCCCGTGCCGATGTCCATGCCCCTGTACACTTGCATGGAATCGGCGCTGATCACTTCCCCATCAAGATGCGCGGCCAGCTGCTGCGCAAGATCGGTCTTGCCCGAGGCGGTAGGGCCAACAACGCAGATCACCGGCTTGCTAAGCCCCAGCACGTTTTCAGACGGAACTTCCACCCTACTGCCGATCCGCAACATCGCCGGCAAGGTACCACGTTTTCGCTTCGCTCACATGCACGGGAACGATCTTGCCGCACAGGTCGTCGATGCTCAAACCGGCGGGGATGGGCGCATGGACTGTCTGATTCTTCGGGCTTTTACCGGAAAGCAGATGCTCGTCGCGCTTCGAGGCGCCCTCGACCAGCACATCGACGGTGGTGCCGAGGTCTACCTGATTCAGCTCGAATGCGTGCTTCTGCACGATATCGACCAAGCTATCGAAACGCTGCTGGATGACCTCATGCGGCGTGTTATCCTCGATTTTCGCGGCAGGCGTCCCCTCGCGTTTGGAATAGATGAACGTGAACACCTGGTGATAGCCGATTTCGTCGACAAGACGCGCCGTATCGTCGAAATCCTTCTGCGTCTCGCCCGGAAAGCCGACGATGATATCGGTGGAAAGAGCGATATCGGGGCGAACATCGCGCAGCTTTCGCACCAGCTCGCGATAATGCTCGGCGGTGTAACGGCGATTCATAGCGGCAAGAACCGCGTCGGAACCGGATTGCACGGGCAGATGAAGCGCGGGCATAAGCGAGCGCAGATTGCCGAATTTAGCGATGACCTCGTCGGAGAGGTCCTTCGGGTGGCTCGTGGCGAAACGCAGGCGTTCGATGCCGGTCTTATCGAGCGCATCGAGCACAGCGGCGAAGCGTGGGCTTCCGTAAAGGTCGCGGCCGTAGGAGTTCACATTCTGACCGAGCAGCGTGATTTCCTTGACGCCGGCTGCCACATAGCGCTCGGCCTCGGCAACGATATCCTCGAGCGGACGCGATTTCTCACGACCGCGCACGTAAGGAACGATGCAGTACGAACAGAAATTGTTGCAGCCGATGGTGATGGGAAGCCAAGCCGCCCAAGAATGCTCGCGCGTGGTCGGAAGCTCGGTCGGAAACGACGACGAAGCATCGAGCACCTCGACCTGATGCCCGCCTTCCTCGACAACGCCCTGCAGCAGGCGAGGAAGGCTCGCAAGGTTATGCGTGCCGAAAACGACATCGAGATGCGGAAGCTTTTGGGTCAGCTCTTCCCCATCGCGCTGACCGATGCAGCCGCCGACGGCGATAATGCGCTTCGAAAGCGGGGAATCGGCGCGCAGGGGAACGTTCTTCATCGACGCCACTTGACCGTAAAGCCGCGTGTCCGCCGCCTCGCGAACGCAGCAGGTCATGTAGATGAGGATATCGGCCTCTTCGACGGTTTCGACCATAAGCGCGCCGAGACCCTCGAGCATTCCGGAGATTCGCTCGGAATCGTGCTTGTTCATCTGGCATCCGAATGTGCGGACGCAAAACGTCATATTGGTGAAGGGAGTTTGCATGGCTCTCTTTCGATTGGAAGGGGTAAAACGCGAGATTTAAGCCTCAGGAGAGACGGCGGTGCCTTGAATGACCTCCGGCTTTATGGCGAAACGGATGGCGGTACGATATTCACCGTCTATCACAATGTCAGCGAAGGATGGCACGCATGACACTTCAATGCCAACCGGGGAAAGGAATCCTCGGGAAATAGCGATAGCCTTAACAGCCTGATTCACGGCTCCGGCTCCGACGGACTGAATTTCGACGGGAACGCCATCCTTGACCATGCCGGCAATTGCGCCCGCGACGGATGCGGGTGAAGACTTGGAAGACACCTTCAGGCATCCGGATTCATTGAGTTGCGACGGTGCAGCCATTCGTTCTCTTTTCGTATTGCGATACAAGTGCGATTACTAGTGTGTAAATAAACGTTCCTGAATTGTAGCCGTTCGAAAGACGACCTGCAAGAACGTTAGCGAATTCATATGGGCTAGTCATCGTTCACGACGGGAATGACCACGTGTATGGCATCCTTGGTGACGCGAATGCTCGGCTCGATGTTTGGGTTGAGATAATAATCGGCCGCGAACTCTTCGTAAGCCTTTGCGACGCGAGCTGAGAAACGACGCTTGTCTTGATCGGAAATCTTCAATCCGCGCGCATCCTTGAGCCGTTTCCTTTTGACTGCCGGTGCGGCCGAATCGGGCGCCGAAAGCCCTTTGACGGTGATGCGATCGAGAAGCGGATCGATGGATGCGATGGTGCCGTCGAGCACGCGGCGGGCGGAACGCTCTGACATGTCAAGGCCGAGCGATGCCGCGATGGCTTGAAACGCCGCAGGGTCAACCGCGCATGCCAACCGCTTGCAAACTGGAATCTCATTCAAACGGGCAAGGTCTCCACCTGCAGATAGCGAAACCGAGGAAAGACCGCAAACCCTGCCGTAAGCAAGCAGGCAGGCGGCAATTTCGGTCGCGGAGCCTAAGAACACGTTACAGCGAGAGCGCGATTCGATTGCGAATTCGCAGGACGTGCGGATAATGTTCTTCGGTCCTCTGACGGATACGTTTCCGGCATCCCCCAGCTCGAATGTGGGAAAACTCGATTGATCGGTCTTTTCCCCCAGTTGCGTCAGGTCGCTTTCGGTGACGAAGGCCGATCCCAACCCGGGGCCAGATGCGACGATCTCGGCGGAGTTCGCGTTCACCGAAATGGAATACAAAGCCATGCCGCGTCCATGAACGCCCCATTTGTCCATATGCATGGAATCAAGCTTCGAAGTAACACGAGGCTCGAAAACGGCGCCTTGCAAATGCTCGGGGATGCCATCGCCGTCATCGATCATGGTGATGCGGCGGATATCGCCAGCACGGCCCGTTGCAACGAATACGTTACGCGCATTCGCATCGCGAGCATTGCGCAGCATCTCGATGACGATATCCTCCGAACAGCGGATGTCCTGCGCTGCTTGGCGACGCTCTGCCTCTGAGCTGCGAAGACGAACGAAGCCATCCCCGAGATCGTCCTCGACTCGGAGATGGCTTTCGCCGCAAATGGATTCAACGAATTCGGTCAGCGAATCGTCAGACATGTATGCCCCGCAAGCAGATGCTACTTCGCGATGCCGATGGCGCGGCTTTCGCGGATGACGACGACCTTCACCTGGCCGGGATACTGCATTTCGTCCTCGATGCGCTTAGCGATGTCATGAGCGAGCACGGCGGTTTGCGCCTCGTCTACGACATCGGGCTCGACCATGACGCGGACCTCGCGACCAGCCTGGATGGCGTAGGTGCGTTCCACGCCCTTGTAGGAATTAGCGATTTCCTCGAGCTTCTCAAGGCGCTTGATATACGCGTCAAGCGTCTCCTTGCGGGCGCCGGGACGTGCCGCGGAAACGGCGTCTGCCGCCTGGACGAGCACGTCAAGCACGCTGTTAGGCTCGACGTCGTTGTGATGGGCCTCGATAGCATGGACGATCGCGGGCTTCTCGCCAAATCGACGCGCTAAGTCGGCACCGATGACTGCATGGCTGCCCTCTACTTCATGGTCGACCGCTTTGCCGAGGTCATGAAGCAGACCGGCACGCTTCGCCGGGATAGGATCAAGGCCGAGCTCTGAGGCCATGACACCTGAGAGGTACGCGACCTCAAGCGAATGGTTCAGCACGTTCTGACCGTACGATGTGCGGTAACGAAGGCGGCCGAGCGTGTGCACAAGCTCGGGATCGAGGTCATGGATGCCCGTGTCGAAAGCAGCCTGCTCGCCGGCTTCCTGCACGCGTTGGTTGACGAGCTTCTCGGCCTTGCCGAACATCTCCTCAATGCGCGCCGGGTGGATACGACCATCCGCGATCAGATTTTCCATGGTCACGCGGCCGATTTCACGACGGACCGGGTCGAAACAGGAGATAGTGACGTTCTCCGGCGTGTCGTCGATGATCAGATTAGTGCCGGTCAGCTGCTCGAACGAGCGGATGTTGCGGCCCTCCCTGCCGATGATGCGACCCTTCAGGTCATCAGAAGGGATATGAATGGAAGAAACCGTGGTCTCGGCAGTATGATCGGCAGCGACGCGCTGAATGGCGAGGCTCAAGATGGAGCGGGCCTTCTTGTCGGCTTCCGCCTTGGTGCGAGCCTCGGAATCGCGGATGATGGCGGCGGATTCATGAGCGACCTCGTCCTTCAAGGTGTCCAGAAGCTCGGTCTTCGCCTCATCGGCGGTCATGCCGGCAACCTGCTGCAGCTTACGCCCGACCTCCTGATTGGCCTGCTCAAGATCGCGCTCGCGCTTCTCAATCTGACCCTGCATGGAAGAGATCTGATGTTCGCGGGAATCAAGGGATTTCTCACGGGAATCGAGGGACTCCACGCGGCGGTTCAGAGACTCCTCACGCTGGTTAACGCGCTGCTCGGCGGCGCGAACTTCTTTCTGGCGCTCTTTGTTCTCGGCCTGAACCTCTTGACGCAAACGCTGCGCCTCGTCTTTGGCCTCGACTTTCGCCTCGCGACGAAGCGTTTCGGCCTGGCGCTTCGCATCCTCAACGACGTTGCGAGCCTCTTCCTCTGCGCGCTTCGTGGAGGAATTCGCCATATTC
>CAVBPP010000130.1:0-11023 GCA_963597295.1 Paratractidigestivibacter sp.
CCGCCACGTTCAAGGTGACCGGCTCGCAGACGGCTGCCGGCAGCTCGCTCAACGCGTATAAGATCGCGTGGGACGGCACTGCCAAGGCGTCCAATTACGCAATCAACGAGAAGCTTGGCACCCTGCGCGTGCTGGCGCAGTCTATCGACCCCGATAGCGTTTCGTACAGCGGCGTGAGCGTGGGGCAGATTGCCAACGTTGCCTACACGGGCAGTGAGCAGAAGGTTTTTCCGACGGTGGTTTCTTCTGGCCTGATATCGCTGGTTGAGGGTACGGACTACTCGGTGATGTTCACCGGGGACGATTTCGTGAATGCTGGCAATACCGTCACGGCCACCGTTGAGGGCAGGGGCAACTATACGGGCGCGGTGGAGCGTACGTATTCGATTGTGAAGGCGACGCCTTCTTATGAGGCGCCGGGCGTGCTTGCCGCCGCTTATGGGCAGACGCTGAGCGATGTGGCGCTGCCCGCTGGGTTTACCTGGCAGGATGACGCTGCGACTGCTGTGGGCGAGCCGGGCGAGCATACGTTCCTGGCGACGTTCACGCCGAGCGATGCGGCGAACTATAACGTGGTGGCCGACATTCCGGTGACGGTGCGCGTGACCCGCTCGATTGACGCTTCGATGTTCTCGCTGGCGGCGACTGAGTTCACGTTTGGCGGCGGTTCTTATGAGCCGAGCGTTTCCAGCTCCGTTGTGCCGCAGGGCTCGTATTCGGTTGACTATCGCGATAACGTTGCGGCCGGCAAGGCGACGGCCGTGGTGACCGGCAGCGGGTTCTACACCGGCACTGCCGAGCTGGAGTTCACCATTTCGAAGGCGACTCCGGCTTATACGGTGCCGACAGGTCTTTCGGCGACGTATGGCCAGACGCTGGCGGATGTCGCGTTGCCCACGGGCTTTGCCTGGCAGGATAGCGCCACGACTGCCGTGGGCGACGTCGGTACGCATTCGTTCAAGGTCTCCTATACGCCGGACGATACGGCGAATTACAACGTGGTGCGCGACATCTCCGTTGACGTGAGGGTTGGCGTGCTGGGCCTTGCTGCATCGATGTTCACGGTCGATACATCCGCTCATGCTTACACTGGGGCCGCTATCGAGCCGGCTGTTTCCTCTGCCTTGCTCGCGCGCGGTATCGACTACGACGTGGCGTACGAGAACAACGTAAGCGTCGGCACCGGATCCGTGGTGCTGACCGGCAAGGGCAATTATTCCGGCACGCTGCGTTATTCGTTCGGGATTTCGAAGGCGACGCCCGCTTATTCGGCCCCGGCGGGTTTGACCGCTACGTATGGCCAGACGCTTGCCGATGTGGCGCTGCCTGAGGGCTTTAGCTGGCAGGATAGAGTTTCCACTAGCGTCGGTGCCGTCGGCGAGCATGCGTTCCTGGTCACTTACACTCCCTCCGACGCCTTCAATTACAGCACGGTACGTGACATTCTTGTTACGGTGACCGTAGCGGCCGCTTCTGATCCGGATCCCGAGCCTGACCCTTCGCCTGAGCCGGTTGCGACAAAGGTTGCCATGCCTACCGCGGCGCCTGGGCTCGTCTACAACGGCTCCATACAGACTGGTGTTTCTACGGGTAAGGGCTATACGCTCTCCGGCACCGCGAGCGCGACCGACGCCGGCATCTACAAGGTGACGGCGACGCTTGATTCGGGTTATGCGTGGTCCGATGGCTCTACTGCAGCAAAGGTCATCGAATGGAGCATCGCCAAGGCTGACGTCTCGTCCGCCAAGGCCGAAGTCTCCGGTTCGACTGTTTACATGGGTCTTGTCGTTGAGCCCTCCGTAATCGTTGCGGTGGGCGGCAAGACTCTTACAGCTGGAATTGACTATACGGTGGCGTACTCTAACAACGACGGTCTCGGTGCCGGTAGGGTAACCATCATCGGCAAGGGCAACTGTTCCGGCACGCTGACGATAGATTTCGAGATTGCGTCTGAGGTTGCCAAGGTGTTCTCAGATGCGCCCATAGATCAGTGGTACGTGATGTCCGGCGCGCTTGACTACGCTTATGCGCATGGACTGATCAGCGGCTATTCCGGTACCGACAAGGTGGGCGCGTACGATCCCATCAAGCGTCAGGACGTCGCCGTTATCCTTTGGCGTATGGCCGGCGAGCCAGAGGTTTCTGGTGGCGAGGAGTTCGCCGATGTCGACTACGGTGACTACTACGGCCCCGCCGTGCGCTGGGCCCGCGCCACGGGTGTGATCAATGGCTATCAGGATGCTGATGGCGCCTATCGCAACTTCGGGCCTGGTGACCTGGTCACTCGTGAGCAGCTAACGGTGATGATCGCCAACTACGCCGCGAAAATTGGCGGGTTGGAGGTTGCTAGCGACTGCGCCAAGCTCGATGCTTTGCCCGACGCCGTTTCGGTGAGCGATTGGGCTCGCACCTCGTTCGCCTGGTGCATGGACAACGACATCATCAACGGCGTGAACGAGAACGGAACCGCCTACGCCCAGCCCGCCGGCAACGCCTGGCGCGCATCGATGGCATCGATGGCCGCGGTCCTGCACCGTGACGTGCTGAAGCTGGGGTAGGGAAGTCGGATTCGGCTTCATTGCCACTTCGGCCTTATAGCCAGTTCAACCGCCTAGGCGCCCTCTATTCAGAGGGCGCCTTTTTGCTGTTCAGCTCGTTCGCACGGCGTGCGCCAACGTCACGCCAAATCTTGCAGCAAGAACTTCCAGGCAGGCTTGACCTCTATACGAACGTCGCCTTCCGCTATTTCCCCCTCTTCCTCCTTCGTGATAACGAGGAATCGCTTAACGGAGCCGTCGAGCCGCGCGAGCTTGGCCAGGCTCCCTATTTCGCGTGGCTTCGCGCTTCCGGATAGCGAAACGCCACTTGCACGGCAAGGCCCTCTTCGGGGACGTAGAAGTCGATGTCGATGCCGTTTTTCGGCGACTTCAGGTAGCGGAGCCCCTCGCCGTAAGCGTCGCGCATGGCGACGGCGATCTCGTTTTCAAGAAGCGCCGGTTCCTTTTCGACTAGGAACAGGTTGAGCAGGCCGTTGTCGCTGAAATATCGCTTGGGGTTGCCCTCGCGCTCCACGAACTTCGCCACCGCGTTTTTCACTTCGAACAGCAGGTACGCCTCGCGCGCCATGGTTAGGTAGTCCACAAGCGTGCTCTTGCCTATCTTGTAGCCCAGTGCAGTCAGCGTGCCGTGCAGCGCCGTGGCGGAAGTCTCGTTGCAGACGGCTTCGGCAACCTTTTTCATCAGCACGCGCAGGGCCTCCGGGTTGCGCACGCCGTTGCGGGCCGCCACATCGCCGAGCAGCACCTTTTGGTAGACGCTCTCCGTGTACTCGCGCGCCGAGGCGTAGCGCAGCGATTCGGGGAAGCCGCCGTTTCGGTAGAACGCGTCGAACGCCCCTGCGATGGCGCCACCGCCCTTGGTGGAGAAGATCGCATCGTTGCCGTGCGGAACCTCGGAAGCGTCAAGGTACTCGTCGAACCGGTAGGGGGTTACGTGCTTGGTGATGTAACGCCCGCCGAGTGTGGTGGCTATCTGGCTGCTGAGCATGTTCGCGCTGCTGCCCGCGATCCATACCCGCTCATCCGCGTCGGCCAGGCGGCGCGCGAATTTCTCCCAGCCGGCGATGTTCTGGATTTCGTCGAAGAAGAAGTAGCCGGGCAGGGGGCTGAGCTCGCTTTGCACCGCCAAGATGTCGTTGAAGTCGCTTGCTTGGAATTCCAGTAAGCGCTCATCTTCGAAGTTGATGTATACGACCTGGTCCCAGCTGGCCCCCGATTCGACCAGTTCGCGCGCAATTTTGTAGAGCAGGGTCGATTTGCCCGCGCGGCGCAATCCCGTGACCACGTAATTCGCCTTCGGGTCGAGGGTGTAGCGCCTCGGAACAATGTTTGCTGCGCGAATGACGTTGCGCTGGTCGTAAATCACGTTCTTCAGGATGTCGTGGTTCATGGGTTGCTTCATCTGTTCTGTATACAGGACGGATTCTCCCGCAATCTGTTCAGTATGTAGGACGGAATTTGCATGAATCCGTTCAGTATGCAGGACGGGTTTAGCGGAAGAAGGATCGCTTTAACTATTCCAAATAAGAACAAAAGTTCGTATAATGAAGGATGCGGTGTTTCGCTTACCGGGCGGCTTCCACATGATTGGAGGTATCGCCTATGGATACACAAACGGTGATCGCGCTTTGCGCCATTATTACGGTTGTTATCGAGATCGTCAGTCTTGCTGACAAGGATAAGTGAACAACATCTAGGAAGAAAGCAAGCCGGGTTCTAGGCTAAAGACACCCGGCTTAGTCGAACTCACGATGCCGCCCGGTATGCCGGGGCACCGCTTGCTTTTATTCTACTTACTCGGCCTCTTCTTCGCAACATTCCTTTGCGGCCGAAAGCAAAACAAACGCATTCCGCCAACTCGGATCCGTGCTTTTACTTGCTTTTGATTTGAAGGCAATGCGGCACCGACGTGCCCCCTGCGCGACGTAAATACCCAATCCGAATTTTGCAGAACCCCCAGGTAGATGCTATGTCGCTTGAAAAGTTAGGAGCATTGCATGCCGAAGCGCAAAATGACCGCCAAGATCGAGTCGTGGATACGGACGAAAACTCGTCAAGGGCTGCTTATGACGGGGACTCGCCAGGTTGGCAAGGTGACTTACCTGCCGATCTATATGGCCGGCTTGCCTGTAGCGCATCGGGCTCGTTCTTCGCCTTGTCGTGCAAGTAAAATGTTAGGGTCATCCTAGAATTTGCTAGGCTCGACTCCGTCCTTCGCTCGTATAATTGCTTTTAGCATGCAAATCGATGGGTCGTCGGGTTGTTTTTGCGGCCTGGCGATTTTTGTTTCGAGCGAACGGAGAAGGCTATGCGCAAGGTGACGGCTGCCGGTAAATTCGGGCGATTGTTTATGACGGCGGTGATGACCTGCACGCTCTGCGTTCCCACGCAGGCCTTGGCCGCGCAGGATGCTTCCGGGGGGGCTTCGGCCTCTTCGGCATCCGAAGGTGAAAATGCATCTCCCGCCTCCTCAGCTTCCGAGGGCGGAAGCGCGGCCGTCGCGGCATCCGGGGTCGAAAACGTATCCCTCGCGGTAGCCGCGGGCGATTCGTCCACCGGGGCGTCCGGCAACATCGTCGATTGGACCGAAGACGGCACGTGCCAATGGATGATTGACGCCGACGGCAACTTGACGGTCGAGCCGACCAACGGGGCGAAGGGCACCCTCGCTTACGCCAGCCCGTGGTCCGACTACAAGGACAAGATCAAAACCGCAACGTTCAAGTCGGGCGTTGTGGCAACCACCGCATCCGATATGTTCAAAGACTGCGCGAACATGACGAGCGTCGACCTGTCCGGTCTCGACACGTCGGAAGTGTCCGCCATGGACGACATGTTCTGCGGCTGCTCGTCGCTTGAGTCGCTTGACTTGTCGCAGCTCGACACCTCGAGGGTGAACAACATGGCCTCCATGTTCCGTGATTGTTCGTCGCTCGTAACGCTCGATTTGTCGTCTCTCGACACCTCTTCCGCTACGGATATGTACGCTCTGTTCTATGGTTGCACGTCCCTCACATCGATCAATCTTTCTGGTCTTGATGCTTCCGCTGTTTGGGACATGCAGATCATGTTCAAGGGCTGCACGTCGCTTGCGTCGTTGGATTTGTCTGGCTTCAAAACTTCCGGAGCTCAGACCATGCGCGATATGTTCAGCGGCTGCTCGTCGCTCACTTCCCTTGATCTGTCGAGCTTCAGCACGTCTAACGTGACCGCTATGAACGGCATGTTCGAAGACTGCACGAAGCTCGAAACGATCAGCGGGCTTTCGCGCTTCGACACTGCGAAGGTTAATGCGATGGGCTATATGTTCAGCGGCTGCTCGTCGTTGAAATCGGTGGATGTTACTTCTTTCGACACCTCGACCGTCAACGATATGACGTATGCGTTTTACGGCTGCTCGTCGCTCACTTCCCTTGACCTGTCTAGTTTCAACACTTCGAAAGCAACCGGGATGACCAAGATGTTCGACGGTTGCGACGCGTTGCGCACGGTCACGTTGGGCGCCAATTTCAGTTTCGCGGGCGCTGTTGATCAGAACATGTGCTCCCTGCCCACGCCGAGTGGTGATGGCCTTACCGGCAAATGGGTGAGCAGCGTCGACGGCACGGTGTACGCGCCGGCCAGCGTGCCCTCGAACGTGGCGGCGACTTATACCGCCGAATCGAACGACATTGCCACTTGGACCGTAAGCGGCGGTTGCATGTGGAAAATCGACGTCGATGGTAACTTGACGGTTAAGCCGACCGACGGGGTGAAGGGCACTCTCGCTGACGCTAGCCCGTGGTCCAGCTACGCATCCAGCATCAAGACCGCAACGTTCGAGCCGGGCGTCGTGGCCTCCGCCAGCACGGCTGGCATGTTCAAAAACTGCGAGAACATGACGAGTGTCGACCTGTCGGGGCTCGACACCTCCGGCGTCGCGGACATGACCTATATGTTCCGCAGCTGCAAGGCTCTTACCTCTATCGATGTGTCTTGCCTAGACTTCAGCTCCGTTACGGACGCAACCATGATATTCGCTTATTGCTCTTCTTTGGCGAGCATTAATCTGTCGGGTGTTTCCGCGCCTAAGCTGCAAAACGTAACCGACATGTTCTGGTTCTGCTCGGCGCTCACGTCGGTGGATCTGTCGTTCCTTAAGGGTTCTCCCCTTACCAACATCAACAGCATGTTCGGCTACTGCTCGTCGTTGACGTCGCTGGACCTGACGCCCCTTGATACTTCCGCCGTTTGGGATATGCACTATCTGTTCTACGGCTGCTCGTCGCTTACGTCGCTGGACCTGTCTTGCCTTAAGACTTCCAGCCTGACGAGCATGCGCGAGATGTTCCACGGCTGTTCGGGGCTTACGTCGGTTAACCTGTCGGGTTTCGACACCTCCAAAGCTGACAGCCTGCGCGGGTTGTTCAACGGTTGCTCGTCGCTCAAATCGGTGGACGTGACCGGTTTCAAGACCTCTAACGTCACGGATATGCACGAGATGTTCAAGGACTGCTCGGCGCTGACCTCGGTCGACGTGAGTGGCTTTCAGACTTCCGGCGTCACGGATATGCGTCTCATGTTCAGCGGTTGCTCGTCGCTGACGTCGCTGGATCTGTCCGGCTTCGATACCGCGAAAGTCGAGAAGATGGGTAACATGTTCGACGGTTGCGGTGCTCTGCGCACGGTTAAGCTGGGCGCCAGCTTCAGCTTTGCGGGCGCCACTTCCGAGAGCATGTGCACCCTGCCCACGCCGAGCGGCGACAAGGTTACCGGCAACTGGGTGAGCAGCGCGGACGGCAAGACGTATGCGCCGGCCGACGTGCCCTCCAATGTGGCGGCGACCTACACCGCCGAAGCGTCTCCTATCGTCGATTGGACCGAAAACGGCGGGTGCATGTGGATGATCGACGCCGCCGGCAACCTGACCGTCAAGCCGAAGGACGGCACGACCTCGGGCACCCTCGCCAGCGCCAGCCCGTGGGACGGCTATGAGTCCAGCATCAAGACCGCCACGTTCAAGCCTGGCGTCGTGGCCTCGTCTAGCACGGCTTCGATGTTCCAGTTTTGCAAGGCTTTGACGAGCGTCGACCTGTCGGGCCTTGACACCTCGAATGTGACGAGCATGGCATGGATGTTCTGTTTCTGCCCGTCGCTTGAGTCCCTGGATTTGTCGAGCCTCAACACCTCGAGCGTAACGAACATGTTCGATTTGTTCTACGGTTGCTCGTCGCTGAAATCCCTCGACCTGTCGAGCCTCAACATCGCGAACGTGACGGACATGGGCGCGATGTTCTACGGCTGCTCGTCGCTTGAATCACTTAAGCTGCCGTCTTCCGACAAGTCGAACGTGACGAACATGGGCACGATGTTCTACGATTGCTCGTCACTGAAATCCCTTGACCTGTCGGGCCTTGGCACCTCGAGCGTGACGGACATGTCCTGGATGTTTAAAAACTGCTCGTCGCTTGAGTTCCTTAACTTGTCGTCCTTCGACACCTCGGCCGTGACGAGCATGTCGCTCATGTTCGACGGCTGCCAGGCGCTCACCACGGTGAAGCTGGGCGAGAAGTTCAGCTTCAAGGGCAGCGGGTCGGAGAATCTGTGCTCCCTGCCCACGCCCTCGGGCGGCAACCTGACCGGCAAGTGGCTGAGCAGCGCCGACGGCGCGGCCTACGACGCCGCGAGCGTGCCGTCGGGCACGGCGGCGACCTACATCGCCGAGTCGAGCGACGTCGCGCACTGGGGCGTGAGCGGCGGCTGCGTCTGGACGATCGACTCCGGCGGCAACCTGACCGTCAGGCCGGCCGACGGGGTGAAGGGCACGCTCGCCGACGCCAGCCCGTGGTCCGCCTACGCCTCCGACATCAAGACCGCGACGTTCAAGCCGGGCGTCGTGGCGACCGGCGCGGAGTCGATGTTCAGACACTGTGAGAACATGACGAGCGTCGACTTGTCGGGCCTGGATACCTCGGCCGTCACCAGCATGCGCTACATGTTCCTCGGCTGCAAATCGCTCAAGTCCCTCGACCTGTCGGGCCTCGACCTCGGCGCCGTCACCAACATGAGCGGCGCATTCGGCTCCTGCACGTCGCTCGGGTCCCTCGTCCTCTCGGGCGTCTCCGCGCCCCGGATGCAGGACGCGAGCAGCATGTTCCTCGACTGCGAATCGCTCGAGTCGGTCGACCTGTCGTTCCTCAAGGGCGCGCCCCTCACCGACATGGGCATGATGTTCGACGGCTGCTCGTCGCTCGCCTCCGTCGACCTGTCGGCGCTCAGCACCTCCGCCGTCGGCAACATGAACGGCCTGTTCTACCGCTGCACGGCGCTCGAGTCGGTCAACCTCGAGGGCTTCGACACCTCCAACGTCACCTACCTGCATGGCCTCTTCTACGGCTGCTCGTCGCTCAAGTCGGTCGACGTGAGCGGCTTCAAGACCCCCAAGGCCACGCACATCCGCGACATGTTCAACGGCTGCTCGTCGCTCACCTCCGTCGACGTGTCCAGCTTCGACACCTCCAACGTCGAGGACATGGCCCAGATGTTCCAGGGCTGCACGAACCTCACGAAGGTCGACGGCCTGTCCGGCTTCAACACCTCGAAGGCCTACAACCTGGAGGCCATGTTCGACGGCTGCTCGTCGCTCGCCTCCGTCGACGTGGGCTCGTTCGACACCTCGGCGGCCCAGATGATGTCGAAGATGTTCAACGGCTGCGCTTCGTTGACCTCGCTCGACCTGAGCTCGTTCGACACGTCGTCCGCCGCCTCCATGTCCGCCATGTTCGACGGCTGCCAGGCGCTCGGCACGGTGAAGCTGGGCGAGAAGTTCAGCTTCGGGGGGCGCGACGGCGCCGCGGACCGCAAGTGTTCCCTGCCCACGCCCTCGGGCGGCAACCTGACCGGCAAGTGGCTGAGCAGCGCCGACGGCGCGGCCTACGACGCCGCGAGCGTGCCGTCGGGCACGGCGGCGACCTACATCGCCGAGTCGAGCGACGTCGCGCACTGGGGCGTGAGCGGCGGCTGCGTCTGGACGATCGACTCCGGCGGCAACCTGACCGTCAGGCCGGCCGACGGGGTGAAGGGCACGCTCGCCGACGCCAGCCCGTGGTCCGCCTACGCCTCCGACATCAAGACCGCCACGTTCAAGCCGGGCGTCGTGGCCCCTGCCAGCACGGCCTCGATGTTCGAACGCTGCGAGAACATGACGAGCGTCGACCTGTCCGGCCTAGACACCTCGGCCGTCACCAGCATGTACGAGATGTTCGCCGGATGCTCGTCGCTCGCGTCGCTCGACCTGTCGGGCCTCGACGTTTCGAAGGTCACTAACATGGGCTCCATGTTCGCATACTGTAGTTCGCTTTCGAATCTGAACCTGACCGGCCTCGATGCCTCGAGCCTTACCGGTGCCGCATCCTTGTTCACGGGTTGTTCGGTGCTTTCGACTTTGGATGCGTCGTTCCTTAAGAATTCTCATCCCACCAATATGAGCAACATGTTCGGCAATTGCTTCGCGTTGAAGTCGCTCGATCTGTCCGGCATCGATACGTCGGCTGTCACTTCCATGAGCGGAACGTTCTACAACTGTTCGTCGTTGAGCTCGCTCAACATTTCCGGCTTCGACACCCGCAATGTCGAGCTTATGAATGGCATGTTTGAGGGATGCAGGTCTTTGACCTCGATTGACGTGTCCGGTTTCAACACCTCCAAGGTGAGGGATGCGGACCAGATGTTCCGCGAGTGCAATTCGCTGACCTCGCTCGACCTATCCAGCTTCGACACCTCCAATGATGAGAACATGTACTGCATGTTCCTCAACTGCTCGTCGTTGACCTCGCTCGACCTATCCAGCTTCAATACCTCGAAGGTTTACGGAACTGAGCGCATGTTCGCCGGCTGCACTTCGTTGACCTCGCTCAACCTCAGTTCGTTCGACACCACGAGCGTTAGCAACATGGAGGATATGTTCAAAGATTGCTCTGCGTTGCGTACGGTGACGCTGGGCGATAAGTTCAGCTTCAAGAGCAGCATCTCGAGCAGTCAGTGCGCCCTGCCCACGCCGAGTGGCAGCAGGCTTACAGGCAAGTGGATAAGCAGCGCGGACGGCAAGGCTTACGATGCTGCGGATGTGCCTTCGAACACGGCGGCGACTTACACCGCTGAGAAGGGCACGGTTCCCTTCCCGACCGCTGTGGAGGGCTTGACGTACAACGGCAAGGAGCAGACGGGTGTGGCCGCCGACGAGTACGGGTGCTACAAGCTGTACGGCGACGCTACGGCCACCGATGCGGGCACCTATCGCGTGACGGCGGTTCTGGAAGACGGCTACAAGTGGGACGATCAGACGACCGCGCCGCGTGAGATCACCTGGACTATCGCGAAGGCCGTTGTCTCGGCACCTGTTGCCGCAACGGGCCTGACCTACACGGGCGCCGAGCAGACGGGCGTCGCCGCCGGCGAGGGCTATTCGCTCTATGGAACGGCTGTTG
>CAVBPP010000131.1:0-11018 GCA_963597295.1 Paratractidigestivibacter sp.
CCAAGGAGATTTTCGCCGATCAGCGCTTCAAGCTCGAGCACATCGACGACCTCACCGACGAGGAGATCACCATCTACCGCCACGGTTCCTTCGTTGATCTGTGCGCCGGCCCCCATATCCCGCGTGCGGGCAAGATCGGTGCCATCAAGATGATGAAGCTCGCCGGTGCCTACTGGCGCGCCGACGCGACGCGCGAGCAGCTGCAGCGCCTGTACGGCACCGCCTTCTTCAAGCGCGAGGAGCTTGACGAGTACCTGCATAACCTGGAAGAGGCCGAGAAGCGCGACCACCGCAAGGTCGGCCGCGAGATGGACCTGTTCATGATGCGCGACGAGGCTCCGGGCTTCCCGTTCTTCCTGCCCAACGGCATGGTGCTGAAGAACACGCTGCTCGATTACTGGCGCGAGATCCATCACAAGGCCGGCTACGTCGAGATTTCCACGCCGCTGATCATGAACCGCCAGCTGTGGGAGACCTCGGGTCACTGGGATCACTACAAGGACAACATGTACTCCACTTCCATCGATGAGGAAGAGTACTGCATCAAGCCGATGAACTGCCCTGGCGGCGTGCTCGTGTACGCGTCGAAGCCCCGCAGCTATCGTGACCTGCCCATCCGCGCGGGCGAGATCGGCCTGGTGCACCGCCACGAGATGCGTGGCGCGCTGCATGGCCTGTTCCGCGTTCGTTGCTTCAACCAGGACGACGCGCACCTGTTCGTGCGCCCCGACCAGCTCACCGACGAGATCATCGGCGTCGTGAAGCTGATCGATTCGGTGTACCAGCAGTTCGGCTTCAAATACCATGTGGAGCTTTCCACGCGCCCGGAGGACTCGATGGGCTCAGACGCCGATTGGGAGGCAGCCGAGAGAGGCCTGAAGACCGCGCTTTCTCAGCTGGGCATGGATTACGAGCTCAACGAGGGCGACGGCGCCTTCTACGGCCCGAAGATCGACTTCCACCTGGAGGATTCGCTCGGACGCACCTGGCAGTGCGGCACGTGCCAGCTCGATTTCCAGATGCCCCAGAACTTCGATCTGGAATACGTCGATGCCGATGGCACCAAGAAGCGCCCGATCATGCTGCATCGCGTGTGCTTCGGCTCCGTCGAGCGCTTCCTGGGCATTCTGATCGAGCATTACGCGGGCAAGTTCCCCGTGTGGTTGGCCCCCGTGCAGGCGAAGGTGCTGTGCGTGTCCGAGAAGAGCCGCGATTACGCGCATCAGGTGGCGGCCGAGCTTGACGAGGCCGGAATCCGCGTGTCCGTCGACGACCGCGACGCGAAGATCGGCTACAAGATCCGCGAGGCGCGCTCGACCGATCGCATGCCTTACATGATCATCGTCGGTGAGCAGGAGGCCGCGGACGGCACCATCTCCGTGCGCGATCGCTCCAACGAGACGGTTCCCTCCACCACGGCCGAGTTCATCGCCAAGGTGCAGGAGGAGACCCGCACCCGCGCGTAGCGATCATCGCTAGATTTCAGGTTTTGAGGCCCTCGCGGTATTCCCGCGGGGGCTTCTTCGTTGCCGGTGGACATTTTCGTTTCCTATAGCGGCGCATACCTGACGGGACATGCGCTGTTCGCATGGTAGGATGATTCGAACGCTCGTGAGCGTGTGATTTCAAAGAGAAGGGGAGCCAATGGCAGATACGCATATCAGCACGTACGCCGAGGCTATGAAGCAGACGTCTAGGGAAGCTAAGGCTACCGTCATCGCTCTGGCAGCTATCGTGGTCGTGTGGCTTGTCGCGGGCTTCGGGCTCGCTGGGACCGATATTTGGGTTTTCCATACGCCGCTATGGGTTGTTTGCGGCTGCATTCTGCCTTGGGTTGCTGCCGTTGTTGCCGCGCTCGTGCTCGGCTACAAGGTGTTCGCCGATTTCGATTTGGATGAGGTTGCCGCTGAAGGCGCGGCGTCGGGTGTTGAAGCTGCATCGTCGGCTAGCGCTGGACGGTCCCTCGCGAATAAGGAAGGTGATCAGCATGAATAGCCTGATCGCTCTCATTCCGCTCGTTCTGTTCCTCGTTATCGCGCTCGCGGTTTCGCTGTTCGTCCGTTCGCGTTCGCGCGCGCAGGGCGAGGGCGGTTTCGTGAAGGAATACTTCATCGGGAACCGTGCGCTCGGTGGGTTCGTGCTTGCCATGACCACCATCGCCACGTACGGGTCCGTGAGCTCGTTTGTCGGCGGGCCGGGGCAGGCGTGGCTCGTCGGCTGGGGTTGGGTGTACATGGCCGTCGTACAGGTGACGGCGCTCGTGCTGCTGTACGGCATTTTCGGCAAGAGGCTCGCCCTCATCTCGCGTCGAATCGACGCGGTCACCATCATCGACGTCATCCGCGTGCGCTACAACTCAAATGCGCTTGCGAACGCCAGCGCAGTCATCGTCGTGTTGTTCTTCGCTGCCACCATGGTCGCGCAGTTTGTAGGCGGGGCGAAGCTGTTCGAGGCCGTGACCGGGTATTCGTATATGGTCGGCCTGTGCCTGTTCGGCATCGCGGTCATCCTGTTCACCACCATCGGTGGCTTCCGCGGTGTGGCCGTGACCGATGCGCTCTGCGGCATCGCCATGCTCGTCGGCATTGTCGTTTTGGCGGCGGGCATCCTCACCGCCGGAGGCGGTTACGAGAACATCATGGACGTCATCCGCGCGAACCATCCAGAGATGCTCGAGCCCTTCGGCGGCGGTCAGATGCCGGCGACGCTGTACTTCACGCAGTGGCTGCTCGTCGGTGTGCTCACGTTTGTGTTGCCACAGTCTATGGTGCGCTGCATGGGCTTCAAGGACACGAAGGCCCTGCGCGGCGCCATGATCATGGGCACGGTCATCATCGGCATTATGATGATCGGCGTCACTTCGCTCGGCGTGCTGTCTGCCGGCGTGCTCACCGGCAGCCTTGCCGATTACGGAGGAAGCGTCGACAACATCATCCCGGCCGCCATCGCGCAGACGCTGCCCTCGTGGCTTGCGGGCGTCGCTATCATCGGCCCGATCGCGGCTTCCATCTCCACGGTGTCGTCGCTGCTCATCGCGTCGTCATCGGCCATCATCAAAGACGTGTACATCCATCATGCCGAAAGCCGCGGAATCGCCCCCTCCGAGCGACGTATCGCCTCGTCTTCGCAGGTGGTGACGCTCGTCATTGGCATTCTGGTATTCGTACTTGCGGTTGTGCCGCCTGACGTTATCTGGAAGATCAACATGTTCGCGTTCGGCGGGCTTGAGACGGCGTTTTTCTGGGTGATGGTCTGCGGGCTGTTCTGGAAGCGCGCGGGCAAGCTGGGCGCCGTGCTGTCTATGGTCGGCGGTACCGTTGCTTATTGCGCCACGATGGCCGTCGGCTTCAAAATCGGCGGCTTGCATCAGATCGTCATCGGCATCGTCGTCGCCGGTGTGCTGATGGTCGTTGGCAGCTTGATCGAGCGTAAGCGCAACGACGAAGAGCATGCGCGCATGTTATCGGTCTTCTTCCCGTCCGCTAAGTAGTTCGCCAGTTTCGTTGCTGGCTTCTATACTGGCGGCTTCGGACGCGCTTGAATCAACGACCCGATACGTCAGCGATGCCAACAGTGGCATCAGGAACACCGAAATGGCGCCTGCGGCAACCAGCACGCTCGCGGTGCTCTGGCTGAGCGCGCCCGCGTTGGTCGCGACCGAGGTGACAGCTACGATCAAAGGCAACGCGGTGGTGCAGTAAAGCGCCACGGTCACACGATTATGCATGGAGAGCGGGCTTTTGCCGCGTCCGACTGACATCGCCACCACGATCGGTACGGCGCGGACGAGCAACAACGCCACGATGAACACCGCAAGCAGCAGCGGCTGATCCCCGATGTTGGTCAAATTAATCTTGGCGCCCGACACCACGAAGAATATCGGGATGAGGAAGCCGTGCCCGATGGCGTTCAGTTTCGCCTCAAGCTCTTCGCTTCCTTCGGGGATGACGAATCGCAGGACGAATCCTGCCGCGAACGATCCGAGCACGATGTCCAGGCCGAATACGGCCGATAGCGTGACCAGCCCGATGAGCAGCACGACCACAGCGCGCACGAAGGTCTGCGACGTCGTGTGTCGCTTGCTTGCCAAGAACCGGTACACGCGCGATCCGACCTTGCGGCTTCGTGCGGGGATGACCGCCAACACCACGCAAAGCGCCATGAAGGCCAGCAGTATCAACAGCGTCCGCCATTCGCTTCTGGACGAAAGCAGCAGCGCCATCGCAATGATCGGGCATACCTCGCCCCAGGTGCCGTAGGCGAGCATCGCCTCCCCGGTTTCGGTGCCGTCGAGGCTGCGCTCCTTCATGATGGGTATGAGCATCCCAAGCGCGGTCGTGGTGAGCGCTATGGCCACGGCGATTCCATCGAAGTGTGTGATGGAAAACGTGGGGGACAGCAATATGATCAGCGAAGCGATGCCGAAGGTTGCGATCCAGGTGACTAGCCCACGTTTGCCTTGGCGGCTTTTCAGCGTACGGGGGTTTATCTCGTAACCCGCCAGCAGGAACAGAAACGCTAAGCCCAGCTCTGAAATCATGGAAATCGATTCATCGAGCTGGATGGCTCCAAGCGCGTACGGGCCGAGTGCGGCGCCCGCAACAAGCAGAATAACCGTCTCGGGCACCAACCCATGCGGAATGAGCCGCGTGATGAGCGGTGCCATGGCGGCGGCCAGCGCCGCAACGAACAGCGATATGAACTGCGCTTCCACGGTCGCCCTTCGCTAGTCGGCGAGGTAGCGCTGCAGGTCGCCCCAGACTCGCTTCGCCTCGGCGTAGCCCTGTTCGTACAGGTCGAGCAGCTTTTCCGGATCGTGTTCCATGCTTGCGATGGTCACGGGCTTCTGCGGCCTGATGACGAAGCATTCGCCCACATCATGCATGCGCATGAGGCTTCGGTATGTGCGATTGTATTCGTAATGGCGGTATTGCAGGCGCTCGAGGTAATGCGGGTAGTCCGAGTACATCTGATGCATGAGGGGCATCAGCTTGTTCGGCCCCTTCACGTAGTCTGCGGCCTGGGTAAGCACGACGATGTGCTTCTTGCGCCCCGTGAGCTTGCTCTGCACGATCGGCACGCTATCGCAGGTGCCGCCATCGAGCAGCTTCTTGCCGTCTACCTCGACGATTTGGCTGACGAGCGGCATGGACGACGACGCCATCAGGTACGGCAGGTCGGCGTCGTTGGAAAGCTTTCGGACGTCATGGTAGTCGGCTTCGCCCAGCTCCAGGTTGCTGGAAACGGCCGTCAGCGTGATAGGGGAATTTTCGTAGGCTTCGAAATTGAACGGGATCAGTTTTTCGGGGATGTCGTGGAAGGCGAATTGCCTGCCGCAGGCGTTTCCCGTGGTCAGGAAGCTTTTCATTGAAAGATAGCGCGGGTCCTGGCAATACTGAATGTTGATGAGGCAGGTGCGCCCGACCTCGCCCGCCACGTAGCAGTAGCCCGCGAGCGCGCCGGCCGACACGCCGAGCACGTGGTCGCAGAACAGTTTGTTCTGCATGAAATAGTCGAGCACGCCGGCGGTGAACTGCCCGCGCATCGCGCCGCCTTCGAGCACCAGGTTCACCGGCAGAGCCTCACACCCTTCCCATGCAGGCTTTGGAAGCGCCGGCTCGTTTACCTTGGCTTTCGAAGCTTTTTTGGCTTTGGATTTCAGGGTATCGATAATGGCCATGATTCGGCTCCTTTTCTTTTCGCAGTGCTTTCAGTATACCCGTCTAGCCCGGATGGGCGGCGGCATCTCCGCAATGTCAGCGTTTCGTAAAGGTAGGCATCTATGGTTGGCGCAGCTATGCGTTTACCCAGTTCAGCTTCTGCTTTGACTTCGAAGTTGTGATGGGTTGGCCTATTGCGACTTCCTAATGGCACAAAAATAGTAACAATAATGTGACGAAACACACCTCGTTGCTTCCCAAGCCACGCAACCTGTGTATTATGAAGGCGAAATATGGAACCGGACAAAGCGGGCGCATCGTCCGCGGGAGTCCCAACGTAAGGAGGCCATCATGCCGAAAATCGTGAATACCGCCGAATTCGATGCGCTTATTGCCGAATCTGAGACGCCCGTCCTGGTCGATTTCTTCGCCACATGGTGCGGACCGTGCAAGATGCTCGCGCCCGTGCTCGAAGAGGTTGCCGCTCAGGCGCAGGGGAAGGCCCAGGTCGTCAAGGTCGACATCGACGAATCGCCCGAGCTCGCTCAGCGCTACGGCGTCATGTCCGTGCCAACTCTCATGTCCTTTACCGCCGGCCAGCCCACCGCAACCAACGTAGGGGTGCAGCCCAAGCAGGTTCTGCTTTCGATGATCGGCCTGTAATCGCTGGTATCATTAGGGTTCGAATTTGAACTTTCGCGAGCCGTTAGCTAGAAGGAAAGCCTGATGATACCCCGTTCGATGATCGCCAAATACCTGAAGTACGTGCTGCCCACCATGGTGACGTTCACCTTGACGGGCATCTACAGCATCGTCGATGGTATTTTCGTCGGACGAGCGGTGGGTGATGCGGGCCTGGCCGGCATCAACGTCGCTTACCCGCTCGTGTGCCTCATCTTCGCCGTGGGAACGGGCATCGGCATGGGCGGCGGCGTTCTGTCGTCGCTGGCGCGGGGCCGCGGTGAGAACGACGAGTCTCAACGCATCATGGGCACGACGCTGGTGATGCTGGTGCTGGCTTCCGTTCCCATCATGATCGCCTATCTGCTTTGGGCCGAGCCGATGCTTCGACTTCTCGGGGGTCAGGGCGAAACGCTGAATCAGGCGGTAATGTATTTGCAGGTCATTTGCCTGGGAACGCCGTTTCAAATACTCACGACGGGCTGCACGCCGCTCATCCGCAACAAGGGCATGGTCGCCTACGCCATGTGCGTTCAGGTGGTTTCCGGCATAACGAACGTCGTGCTGGATTGGCTATTCATCATGCAGTTCGGTTGGGGCGTACGCGGCGGCGCGTTGGCAACGGCTATCGCGCAGGTCGTAGCTTTCGTCGGCGTGGCCATCTTCTTCTCGATGAAGGCGAACAGGATTCCTCCGCGCGACTTCAAGCCCTCCGGGTCCATTGCCAAGCATATTCTGAAACTCGGCATCGCTCCGTGGGGCCTGACGCTGCTTCCCGAAATCTCGACTATCGTGAACAATGTCTCGCTGTCGCACTACGGCGGCGAGACCGCGCTGGCCGCCTACGCCGCCATCGCGTACGTCGTGTTCTTCGTGCAGGTGATGATCCAGGGCATCGGCGATGGTAGCCAACCGCTCATCAGCGTTTACCGTGGCGCCGGAAATGCGGATGTGGTCAGGCGGCTGCGCAACACGAACTATTGCGTCGCCATCGCGTTCGGCTGCATTGGCCTGGGCCTCATGTATGCGCTGCGCTATGCGATCCCCGAGCTGTTCGGCGCCTCCGCCGCGGCGACCGACATAATCGCCTATGCGTTGCCCGTGTTCTCCGTTTGCTACATCTTCTACGGGTTCACGCATACGACCACATCGTACTTCTACGCAGTCGACGACTCAAAGGCGTCGAACGTCCTGGTCGCTAGCGAGGCCATCATCGTTTGCATCGTCGTGTTCTGCATGGGCCTAGCTTTCGGCGTCGACGGCGTATGGATCTCGCCGACCATTTTGCAGCTGTGCCTGTGCGTCATTGCCGCATTCCTACTGCGCCGTCGGCACGTTGCCAATCTTCGAAACGCCTGATGTGAGAATTTGAATTCGGCCGATTTCACTTGATTGGAGTCGTTATATGGGTAACGAGATAAGGAAATCCACGGACGCTGCGAAGCCGACAGCCGGCTTTGATCTGCTCGTCATCGGCGCGGGCCCCGCGGGGCTTGCGTGCGGAATGTACGCGGCGCGCGCTGGCATGCGTGTCGCCGTGTTCGAGAAAACCGCGGCGGGCGGGCAGCTTGCGCAGACCGATCGCATCGAGAACTATCCTGGCTTCGCGCAGGGCCAGGGCGGCTTCGAGCTGGCTTGGTCGATGAAGGAGCAAGCCGAGCGCTTCGGGGTGGAAATCATTTCGGAAGAGGTTCTTTCGCTAGATTTTGGTGCGGAGGGAAAGCTTGTCAGCACACCATTCGGAGCCTATACGGCCAAGGCCGTGGTCGTGGCTACGGGCGCTCGCCCAAGGAAGCTCGGCCTTCCTGGCGAGGAAGAGTTGACCGGGCGTGGCGTTTCCTATTGCGCCACCTGCGATGGCGGTTTCTTCCGCGACAAGACCGTGGCTGTTGTAGGCGGCGGCAACACAGCCGTAGCCGACGCGCTGTACCTCTCTCGCATTGCGAAGAGGGTGTATCTGATCCATCGTCGCAATGAGTTCCGCGCAACGGCAATCTACGACGAGCGAATTAAAGCCGCCCAGAACATAGAACCTATCATGAATGCAACGGTAACCGCTTTACACCGCTCGGATGCTGTTTTAGATGGCGTAATAGTTAGCCGTGCTGACGTGCAAGATGCCGAAAGCTTGGCCGTCGATGGCCTCTTCGTAGCCATAGGCACCGAGCCTAACACCGAATTTCTAGCTGGTCAGCTCCAGCTGAACGACTCCGGCTACATCGTCGCAGGTGAAACTGGCGAAACGAACGTGCCGCTTGTCTATGCCGCCGGTGATGTTCGCGAAAAGGCGCTTCGCCAAGTGGTCACGGCGGTCGCCGATGGTGCTCAAGTTGCGGAAACTGCCGCGCACGCGCTTTCCATCTGCTAAAATTTCACGGTTATAAATTTGACGTTGGGCCCGACAAAAGCTAGGCCTTTCGTCTTCGGCGGGCCAGCCGGCTTCGCCATATTTGCGGTACAACCTTCAGGGAAGGCACACGAGATGCAAGACAACGACATGCGCTTAAAGCTCGAGAAGATCATCAAGGCCTACGAGGAGCTGCAGGTCAAGATGACCGATCCTTCGGTTTTGGGCGACCAGAAGGAATACAACAAGCTTGCCAAGGAATATTCCGACCAAGGCCCGCTCGTCGAGAAGGCCCGTGAGTTCCTGCAGTGCTGCGCCGACATCGACGAGGCAAAGGAAATGCTCGGCGATGCCGACATGAAGGAGTTCGCGCAGGAGACCATCGCCGAGGCCGAGGCCAAGATGCCCGCGCTCGAAGAGGACATCAAGTTCATGCTGATTCCCTCCGACCCGGCCGACGAGAAGGACATCATCGTCGAGATCCGCGCCGCGGCCGGCGGCGACGAGGCTGCAATCTTCGGCGGCGACCTGTTCAAGATGTACGAGCGCTTCTGCTCCTCGCAGAAGTGGAAGATCGAGCTCATGGACGTTTCGCCCTCCGATGCCGGCGGCTACAAGGAGATTCAGTTCAAGGTGAAGGGCGACAAGGTGTATTCGGTCATGAAGTACGAGTCGGGCGTGCATCGCGTCCAGCGCGTGCCCAAGACCGAGAGCCAGGGCCGCATCCACACCTCTACCGCCACCGTCGCCGTGCTGCCGGAAGCCGACGAGGTTGAGGTCGAAATCAACGAGAACGACCTGCGTATCGACGTGTTCCGCGCCGGCGGCCCGGGCGGTCAGTGCGTCAACACCACCGACTCTGCCGTGCGCATCACTCACCTGCCCTCCGGGTTGGTGGTGCAGTCTCAGGACCAGAAGTCCCAGCTGCAGAACAAGATCGCGGCCATGGCCGTTCTGCGTGCGCGCCTGTACGAGAAGATGCTCGCCGAGCAGCAGGCAGCAGAGGGCGCCGAGCGCCTCGCGCAGATCGGCTCCGGCGACCGCTCCGAGAAAATTCGCACCTACAACCTTCCGCAGGACCGCGTGACCGACCATCGCATCGGCTACAACGGTACCTACCAGGGGGTCCTCAACGGCAGCGACCTCGGCGACGTCATCAGCGCCTTGCAGGCCGCCGACCGAGCCAAGAAGCTGGAAGCTAGCATTTAACCTTTATGGGAAGAGCGTCTGCCGGTTGGCGGGCGCTCTTCTTTCTGCGTTGTTGCTGGCTGAAACTCGCACTTGAATCGATATGGGGATATTCGTTTTGCAAGTGAGACGCCAACCAACAGCGGAACCCGCCTTCTGTCTGAACTTTCCTTTTGGAATTGTGCTTTCATCCTATATACGTAGGGGTGATTGAAAGCTCGCCCATGACTAGGATCTGTCGTCAGACGCATTCGTCAACTTTCTGGAGTTGCAAGTGGATCAAACCTGGACAATCAAAAGCGCCCTCGACTGGACGGTCGATTACCTCTCGCGCAAAGGCGACGACAATCCGCGCCTTTCGGCCGAATGGCTCATGTCCGAGGCGACGGGCCATAGCCGTATCCAGCTCTATGTCAGTTTCGATCAGCCGCTTTCCCCCGAAGAGCGCGAAAAGCTGCGCGAATATGTGTCCCGCCGAGGCAAGGGCGAGCCGCTCCAGTACATCACCGGTCACACGTCCTTCCGTTACATCACGGTGAAGGTGCGCCCGGGCGTTTTGATCCCGCGACCCGAAACCGAGGTGCTGGTCAGCGTCGCGTTGGCGTTGCTGCCGGCCGTGCAGCGTCGCCACGCCCTCGACAGCTCCATCGATGCCTGGGAGGGCGACGCGATTCTCACTGCGAAAGCGCTGGCCGAACAAGCGGGGGAGGACACCGATGAGATCGACTCGGCCATTGCCGACGTCGTGCCCAACCTCGACAGCGAGAAAGCGCGCCCTTTGCTGGTGGCAGATATCTGCACTGGATCGGGTTGCATCGCATGCGCTATCGCATCGGAACGCGAGGACACGCGTCTATTCGCCACGGATATTTCCTCGGAAGCGGTTAGCTTAGCGCGCGAGAATGCTGAAGAGCTGGGTCTTTCCGATCGAGTTCGCGTCGAACAGGGCGACTTGGGCGCCCCGATGCCCTCGGCGGCGATAGGTAAACTCGACTTGGTGGTTTCGAACCCGCCTTACGTGCCTACCGCTGTGCTGCGAGACATTCCCTCCGAGGTAGCCGATTTCGAACCGAAGGTTGCCCTCGATGGAGGTCCCGACGGCAACGATATCCTGCGCAGGCTGCTTCCGTGGACGTTCGATG
>CAVBPP010000132.1:0-10922 GCA_963597295.1 Paratractidigestivibacter sp.
GAGTTGCATCGGCAATTCCGGCCCGGTGCTTCCCGGCATGCACGACGTCGCCGATAAGTTGGAGCTTGCGAGCGTGCTTTCCGGCAACCGAAACTTTGAGGGCCGCATCTCGCCCGACGTGTCGCAGAACTACTTGGGTGCGCCGGCGACGGTCATCGCTTATTCGCTGGCCGGCACCATGGATGTCGATTTGACCACCGCTGAACTGGGCAAACGCGCAGACGGAACGCCCGTCACCCTGGCCGATATCTGGCCGACCAACGCCGAGGTCGACGAGCTGCTAGCCCAGTTCGCCACGCAGGACCTGTACGAGCAGGGCTCGGCCGGCATGTACGATGGCGACGCCGCCTGGCAGCAGCTTGACAGCGAGCCTTCCGCAACGTTCAACTGGGACGATGCTTCCACTTACGTGCGTCGCGCCCCGTACTTCGACGGCATGGGCAAGCTGCCCGAGCCGGCGGCCCCCATCGAAGGCGCCCGCGCGCTGGCCTTCCTGGGCGACTTCATCACGACCGACCACATTTCGCCCGCGGGTTCCATCGCCGCTGATTCCCCAGCGGCCAAGTATCTGGAAGAGCGCAACGTCGCGCCCGCCGACTTCAACACGTACGGCGCGCGCCGCG
Organism: Paratractidigestivibacter sp.; assembly: GCA_963597295.1. Taxonomy (GTDB): domain Bacteria; phylum Actinomycetota; class Coriobacteriia; order Coriobacteriales; family Eggerthellaceae; genus Senegalimassilia. The sequence goes on from CAVBPP010000132.1 coordinate 624, forward strand.
GCAACCACGAGGTGATGATGCGCGGCACCTTCGCCAACGTGAAGCTGCAGAATAAGCTTGCCGAAGGCCGCAAGGGCGGCTGGACGCGCGATTTCGCGACGGGAGAGGTCGCGCCGCTGTTCGACGCCGCCATGGGGTACGAAGCCGCCGGCGTGCCCACCGTGGTCGTTGCCGGCAAGATGTACGGTTCGGGCAGTTCGCGCGACTGGGCGGCCAAGGGCCCGATGCTTTTGGGTGTGCGCGCGGCCATTGCCGAAAGCTTCGAGCGCATCCATCGTTCCAACCTCATCGGCATGGGCGTGCTGCCCCTGCAGTTCGCGGAGGGTGAAAGCGCGCAGTCGCTCGGCCTTGACGGCACAGAGCGCTACACCGTCGGCGCTGTCGATTTCTCGCAGGGCCTGCCGCGGCCGGCGCAGGTGGACGTCACGGCCGAAAAGCCCGACGGTACCCAGATCGCGTTCAAGGCGACCGTGCGCGTGGACACCCCGACCGAGGGCAAGTACTTCGCCAACGGCGGCATCCTGCAGTACGTTCTCCGACAACTTGCGGAATAGATTAATCTTCTGTTGATATAATCGTACCCGAGAACAAATGAGCAAGAACCCTTGGCCTTCGTCCTGCGCGAAAGTCAAGGGGGGGGGTACGTTTTGGCCGAGAAACCGAGTAGAAAACCGAAGAACATCCCGCCGTATCTGACCACAGCGGACTTCTTGGAAGTGTCCGGCGTTTCGCCGATGAGCCTTCGCCGCTACGAGAAGACCGGCATCATGCAGCCGGCGCATCAGGCGAAGGATCGTGCGAAATACTGGACGCTCGACCAGGTTCAAACGCTCATGCTCGTCGATGAGCTGCGCAAAGACGGCGCCGACCTGCCCGACATCGGCGCGCTGGCCGGACAGGGCGTGGAATCCCTTGCGCATGAGGCGCTTTGCTCCAGCACGCGCGGCATCCGCGAGAACCGCCGCTCGCTCAAGGCGGTATCCCATGCGGTCAACAGCCTTGCCTGCGAAAGCGCCGACGTGCCGTTGGACACGCCGCGCTTGCGCTATCTGCCGGCACGTTGGTTGGCGCTTTTGCCCATCGACGAAGCCGAGCCGGCATTCCTCGCTTCCGAACGTTTTGTCGGCGCCTATGCGAAGCTGAAGGCCGTTGCCGAGGTCGTTGGCTGGTCCATCACGCGCGCGTTCGGCACTGTGCTGAGCATTTCCTCAGATGGGGCTCGGGCTCAGCGTTATGTGTGCGCTGAGCTGGCCTCCCCGCCCATGCCTCATATCACCGAAGCGCGCATTGTCGACGGCGGCTGCTATCGCGGCGCCGCGCAGGCGATCGGCAACGTTTTCGAGGACGCGAAGTCTTGCCCGGCCGACGCATGCGACATGTGCGCTCGCTTCGGACGAAAGCCCACGTCAGACGAGGTAGACCTGTGGAATGCGATTCATGTGGAGCATCCCAACAGATGGGATTGGAGCTTCCCGGAAGGCGCTCCCGAGGTCAGCTACGACTTCGGCCCCTGGTCGAACGCCGATGGCGAAATTAACCTACCGCACCAACCTGGGCGCACGCAATCGGCTGGCAAGCCCGTCTGCCGCCCGCGACAGATGCCGACGAGCGTGCGCTTGCCGCTCGGCGTCGTCGCGTGCCAAATCCCCGATGGCCTGCACCTATGCATGCGTGCCGCCTATGATGACTGGGCGGGCGCAACCTCTGGCTTCATCGACAAGGTGGCCGGTATGACGAAGTCGAATGCCACTGGCGTTGATGTGCTCGAACGCCTTAAGCGCGACAGCGCTGGCAAAACGAAATCGTCGCCCATGGTTGGTCCCTACATCGAGCCTTTCGCGGCCGTACGCCTAGCGGGTGACGCGAACCTGTTCGACTGGAAGTGTGAGCTTACGGCCGCGGATATTGCCAAGCTGCAGGTGCCCATAAACTGCGCCCTGCCACCGATGGACGGCTATTGCGTCATTGCGCAGAACCTTCCGCTTTTGCAGGGTGGCACGGTAATCCAAGAGCTGTCGGTTTTGGTGAATGCCGAGAATCTGGAATTGTAATATTTTGCCTGATGAAGCGGCAGATTCTGTAAAGGTCACACGCACGAAAAATATCAAACAAACGTTCGAAAATATCTAGCCAGCAAAATATGCATCAAGTATAATCAAGAGTACAGTGCTTTGCTTACCAGGCGGCATCCCCAGGAAAGGGGGTGTGGCGTATGGACGCTCAAACGATCATTGCGCTCTGCGCGATCTTCACGTTCGTATTGCTGTTGGTAGACCGCTGTAAGTAAACGATTTTGTTACATAGAAAAAACCCGGCGGCCCTAGCAAGCTAACCGGGTTTGCTCTAAGAGCGATGTCGCCCGGTATGTCGGGGCATCGTTCTCGTCTTCTGCCATGAAGGGCTTCCCGCGTGAACCCCTCATGCAGTTTTCGCAGGCGCTACTGCCCGTGCACAAGCGCGCCATTTTCTGCACCAATCGCGCCCTCTCGCAGCCGTAACCAACGCGTCATCTCGTTCATATTCCCTTCATAGATCGACTACGTTTCGTTTGCTTTGTTCGGCGAACAAAGATTAACTATTCAGAGAATAGTTGAATTCGAGAATAATGCCCAAATGCGGGTATGGGCGACGAAGGTGACGGCAATGCAAGCAAAAATAGAACACATGGCATCTACCTGCGGAAACGATGCTCTGGCGAACCCTGTGCCCATTGGCCGCAGGCGCTTTCTTCGTCTGGCCGGCTGCCTTGCTGGCGCAGCGGCGCTCGGTGGCGTACCGCTGGCATTCACCGGATGCCGCGATTCGGAGGTGCTCACCGAGAAAATCATCGATGAAAACCTTAAGTACACCGTCGATTACAGCCTGGAGCCTATGGCGCTTAACAACCCGAACGCATCGAGCACGTCAAGCCAGGATCCGGACCAGTCCGATAGGCAGGACGAATCCCAGCCTGATTCGCCTAAGTACGACGATCAGACGCAGACCACGAACGATTCCGTGAATCAAACCACGCAGGGCAATTACTCGCAGAACACCGCGAAGGCGCAAACCGGCAAGTCTAGCGGCGCCAAGGGCAGCTCGGTCACCCTTGACGGCTCGACCGACCAGAAGAAGGCCGGTTCGCATCTGAAGTTCGATTTCACCGGCTCGGACGATGTGACCAGCCCCGACGAGAACGCGCCTTCGCAAGATAAAACCGACGGCAACAACACCCCCATTGATGGGTGGAACATAGACTCCAACGGCAACACCGCGGGAAATAAGGGCACCACGGCCGCGGTGGTGGGCTCAAACGATATCGATGGCGGCAATATTCCCGATACGGTGGCGAAGGTTGCGGCCAATGGCATCAACGCCACGTTGGTGCAGGCCATAGGCGGCACGGGCGGGTCTACCGGTTCCAACATGGCAAACCCGCTTGTGGCGGCCAACGCCGGCTGGCTCGGTCACCTTACCAGTGAGCAGTACGAAAACGTGTTCCCGGGCGAAAAGGATTCCATTGTGGCCATCGACGGCTGGGGCGAGGGCGAATCGACCAGCTGGAGCGAATCCGTGATTAGCCAAATCCTTAGCGCGCTGGGCGCTACATCGGAAGATTACGTTTCCGGCACAGCGTGCGTGGTGGTGGGCTACGGCGAGATGAGCCAAACCGCTGCGCAGGTGTTTATCGATGCGGGCGTGAACGTGATCGAGCTGAAGCCCATGGGCGTGCTGAACGCGCTCGACGACGACATCGTCACCAACGTGAACGTGATAGGCCAGCTGCTGCGCGGCATGGAAGACGGCGGCAGCCTAGCCGCCACCCGCGTGCAGCAGTGGAACTATCTGCACACCACCGCGCTTGAAACCACGCTTAAGAACAACGGCGGGTATTCGTGCTGGATATTTGATGGGCGCTCGTCTAACCGACTGTATGAGGGGGATGTAATAGAGGCATCGAAGTATACTTCTTGGGTTTCTGCGAACCGCAATTATGCACTGTTTCTGAATGATTGGGGCTGCTACACCAATAAAGGCGGCTCGCGTATTTCCTCTATTGCGACTCACCTAGGGTCACGCGATTTTGCTGCTAGGGGCACGTTCTATTACTCGTGGCCGATTGGCGACTGGGGTGATGCGGAAGAGGAAATCACCGTTGATTTGTCGGTGGGTGCGGGCCTTCTGTATAGACATCGTATGGATGACGGTCATGACAACAACGGCAACCTCTATAACTTGTTTTCTTTTTATATGCAGCATGCTGGTGCCGCAGATTTCCAGCTTGCTAACCCTTATTTGCTGGATGTGAATGACGGGGATTTCCGTCACAGACAGGTGTACTGGCAAAATGACCTTTCTTTTTATGTGCAAGAAGAGACCAGTGCCAGCAGGCGCGTATTCGTTGGGGATAGCGATTATCCGTATCTAATAGTTCGAGATAGCTCTATGGCTCAAAAGATTCAAGAATCGTCTCAAATTGGAGACTCGAACAAGAGGATTGTAGGTTTCTTCAATGTTGGGCAGGACTACGGTGTTGCTGTTATGCCATGTGGCGTTGCCGGTAGCTGGGCCGATGGGTCGTTCGAAAGCTTCCTTATGGTCCCGTATCTTTGGTGTTTATACATGCACAGGAGTTCAGACAAGAATATCACCTGCTCTTATTCGGACGATTACGCCAATAGCTATTACAAGAATATGTATCGATGCAACCCCGGCGGCCTTTTAAACGCTTCCAACAACGATGGAAGCGGAGGCGCCGGTGGCTATGGAAGTGTATTTACGGTTGTTAGCAACCGTGGATAAGTGGGGTGTTGCGGGAGTGGCTCGCAATACGATATGTTCTCGAGAGGAGAGAATTATGGGTTGTAAAGCTTCAAGCATGCTTAATCGGATAGGGGTGGTTTTGCTCGGCGCAGCGCTTGCTGCCCTGCTTATGACCGCTCCTGCATTTGCATCGGAGGCGGACTCGGACAAGGTGCCCGCCGGCCCTGTGACAACAACCGATAGCTACATCACGGCTGCCGCATCGCGTGCTGCCGGTCCTGCGCCTGAGATTCTTGGGCTGGCTTCGGTTGAGGAATCTGGTCAGTTCGTTGATACGTCTTCGTATTATTCGTGGGCTAAACCGAAGTATTATCTTGCTGCTTCGTATTACAACATGACACCTAGCCCGTTTTTGGCAAACCTTGCAACCGGTTTGGGCACGAAGGCAATCCTGAACACGAGCCGTTCTGGCAGCGGTGCAGGCCCGAATGCCTCATTGAATCCTGAAGACGAGACCGATAAGCAGGTTTTGGATTTGGCGGATGTTGTTATCGGCAACGGAAACGGGGCTGACGTTTCCGCCGTTGCTTATAGCTTCAAGGATTATTCAGGCCTTGCTTCCACGATGGATAATATCGCCGCTGCTGCCGACGATGCGGTTGCCGCGGAAAAAGAAGAGTTTGAGGCCGGAGTGAAGGATTTTGCTCGCACTTTAAGGTACGGCGATAGCGCGACAATTATCTCAACTAATTATCGTAAATATATTTACGGGACCATGGGCATTGTGCAGAAAGCTTTGGACGATGGAGTCGTATCGAAGAAGAGCGTTGCCGTTGTGCAGAATTATTATTATGACGATGATCAGAAATGCTATGTTTTCGATTTGATGAAGACGGTTGAAGCTGGTCAGGATGGCACTGCATCCACTAATCGCTATCTGGAGACTACCGCTAATACGGGAATCAATGGCATCACTCTCGCCTCTAATTACGCCGACACCAAAGAGATTGTGACTGCGGAAGACCTTGCAAACGTTGATCTTATTATGGTGGGCGGGCAGCAGAACAGCTCGAATTACAGCGCTATTATCGACGGATTGACTAAAGCGAGCCTTCTGGGCAAAACCTACTTTGTCAAAGACAATGGCAGTGCTGGCGCTATGTATGGCGTTGTTATGAACTCTGTTGAGAACGCTCAGAACATCGGCCGTATTCTTGGCATGTTGTATCCGACTGTGGTTGATCAGCAGAACTGGATCGCCTACTACTACGAGAGCTTCTATCACATTAATAAGACCGATCTTGTCGTGATTATGCATAACGCCATGACGGGCGTTCGTTGCGCGGCTGTGAAGAATCCCACTACTGCTGAAGAGGCTGTTGCTTGGAGCGAGTCTAACTCTGGTTATAAGAGCGGATCCGATCAGTCTTCCGTCGCCTCTATGATCTCCGACGGTTATTCTTACTATCTGGCAAAGACCGGTTTGTCTAAGTAGTCCACACGGAGCGTCGCTTTGGATTTTAGGCGACGTTTCTGCAGAGTTGAAAGAAATTAAGTATGGATGGAAAACGCAAAGATAACCAGGGTCTGCTGCACAAGGCATTCTCTGTTCTTCTAAGCATCACGCTTGTTACGGGATGCGGTGTTCCGTCTTATGCTTACGCTGATAACACAGGTTCCGCAACCGCTTCGACGGCTTCGGAATCTAATTACTCGTGCGCCCGGCATGGGTAGCTGCCTCAAGGGTTAAAGTCCCTGGAGCGAGGTTTGAAGGCCCTAAGCTCTTAGTCGAAGGCAAGGGCGTTTTCGCGAGGAAACGTCTGGAGGAAGCCCTAGACAAAGTTCAGGTTCGACGAACAGGAACATCGTATAAGGCGCGTTGGTTTGAGGTAACGCTGCGAGACAAGCGGATGCCCGATAGCCTTCAGTAGGCCAGCGCGTAAACGATGCGAATACTGAACGGAAGCAACTATTCTTACCCGGGGAGATCTCGTCCGCCTGCGCAAGCGGGTGCTGAAAGGCTAAGGACGAGAAGTCGGCAGAGGCCATAGTAGTGGGTGAAGTCCACGAAGGGCCGAATCTTGCTTGGAATTGGAAAGGAGGGCACCTGGAGTGCATACAACGGTAGAAAACTCGAACAGAGTGCATCACGCTTTCGCTCATCGCGCAAGCGCCGCCCCCGTGCGCCTTGGGATGTCCATCTTCGAAGGTTCCGGCGCCTTTAACTTCAACGATTTTTGCTTGCAGGTGTCGCGCGGCGTGTCTGCTGCGAACGCCGCGAGCGAACATGGAAAAGATAAGAATGATAAGAATCAGATAAGGATGCAGCAGGTTCGCGCGATGCGCGACCTGGTTGCGCAAGGGTATGCTTACGCGGTTGATATTCGCGTAGATGCCGCTGCAGCGATGGGCGATGCCCGTTTCGTTTCGCGCATGGCGCAGATCGCTTTCGACCTTACGGGCGATCGCGCTATCGTCTCTGCGGTTTGCAGGGGGGGGTATAGCGAACTCTCCTCGTCTGCTGCGCAGCTGCGACAGAGCTTGGCTTCCTGTTTGGTCGCCTTCGCTTTGCTGAAGCGTGGCCACAAGATTGCTGTGTGGAACGATAGGGTAGTGGTGCTGACGCGAAGCGAACGTGCTGCCGAACGCGTGCTTGGTTCGCTTAGCCGTCTGGATAACGGCTGCGCAGCTTGCGCCATTGCTGATAGTGCTTGCGTTGTTGACTGCGGTAGCTTGGATATTGATGGCCTGTCGTATCAATGCGTTGGCGATTCGATTGAGGTCATGGCTTCGGTCGAGTTCGAGCGCCGTTTCCGCGAATGCGCGAAGCATGTTTTGGCGCGCAGCAGCAGTATGCCCATGGCTGAGCGTAGGCGCCGTTTGCGTATGTTGGTGAGCGGTGCTGCGGAAGTTTTGGCACTTGCCGAAAACGGCGCTGAGGTTGCCCGTTCCCTTAACGAATGGCTGCGTTCACGCGTTGCGTTGGTGCTTTGGAAGAATTGGAAGCTCTACCGCACGAAGGTCACCGAGCTTATGAGGCTTGGCGCGACCGAAGGCGAGGCCCGTTCGATCGCCGCTGCGCGTAAGGGTCACTGGCCCATGGCGGAATCTTCGGCTCTAAAACATTTCTTATCTTATTCGGTATTGGCAAGCGATGGGTTCGCTTTCTTTCCCATGTTCAAAGCTGTTGGAGCGTAAAGGCGTATAAGCAGGAAACCGCCGTGTGCCGGTCGGCATGCACGGTGGTGTGAGAGGGGGCGTAAAGCCTTCTACTCGACTGGTCAAACAGAATCAGCGCAAAGCGATAAGAATATCGATATCACGGAAAGCTGGAAGGCTGGGTCCCTCACCCTTGAGGACGCCGGCACCTATGTTCTTTCCGACGATGTCGATACCGACGGAACGCTTTATGTAAAAGCTAAAGAAGGCGAGACGATCACGCTTGATCTTAACGGCCACAATGTGACCGTTAAGGGCGCCGTCTACGCCGGCATCGATGTGTCCGATTCGTTGGGAACGGTGAAGATCGCCGACTCCGCCTATAAGGCAGACGACGAGAAATCCGTGAAGGCGAAAGTGACCGTCGAGGGCAATAAGGTCGATGATGCTCTTGCGGGTGTCGTCGCGAAATATGCCAAGCAGGAAAAGAGCGACGACGGCAAAACTGCCGCCGTGCCTGCTCTTGAGGTCAAAGACGTTGACATTGCCGTTAATCTGAACACCTTGAATAAGGACTCCAAGGTTGATGAGCATGATGTCTATGGTGTTTACGCTGGCTATGCGGACGAGAAGGACGACCGCGAGAAAGTCAACGTTACGCTCGATGACGTTTCCGTTGCTGCCAACGTGAATCAGATTTCCTTGTCTGACGAAGAGAAAACCAAGCTTGCAGACGTTCATAGCGAGGCCGTTGTTGACGACTCCCATGCTGGCGTTGCTTATGGTGTCTACACGTCGAAGGCTGGCGTTAAAGTTGAGGGTAAGTTCTCTTCCGAGACGAAATCGTCTAATTTGACATGTGATTTGTATAGCACGGTTGCAAGCGCTTTTGAGCTAGGAAACGAGTTTTCGATTTCGAGCGATATCCGTGTATATGGTGCAGGTAACGAGATCGGATCCGTATTTGCAAAGTACGATAACAGCATTAAGGATGTCGAGTCGCTTGTAGATAAGATGCTCGATGCATCTGGGAACGGCAGAACCGTTAAGGCAACTGACGGCAGCATGGTATTTGCTGCTTCGACTGCTAAGGGCAACGTTTCTACTGTTGACGTCGCGGCCGCGACCCACACGATCACCTACAACCTGAACGACTCGGGCGCGGGCGCCTCCAACGCCGCGTCCAACCCCGCGACCTACGCCGAGGGCGAGGGGGCGGCGCTCTCCGACCCGACCTGGGAGGGCCACGAGTTCCTCGGCTGGTACGCCAACCCCGAGCTCACCGGCGACAAGGTGACCTCCATCCCCTCGACCCAGACCTCCGACGTTGAGCTGTGGGCCAAGTGGTCCCAGCTCGCCTGGCGGGCGTCCGGCTCCGACGGCGCCTCGGCGGGCTACTTCTCCGACATAGCCTCCGCCGCCGCCGCGGCGGGCGAGGGCGGCAAGGTGACCCTCGCCTGCGACACCGAGGAGGGCGGAGCCCTGTCCTCGAGCGTGGCCGTCGACCTGGCGGGCCACTCCATGGGGGCGCTCTCCGTCTCCGCGGGCACGGTCTCCGTCTCGTCCTCGGCCGCCGGCGGCAAGATGAAGGCCTCCGACGCCGTGGCGCTCACGGTGTCCGGCGGCGATGTCTCGGTCGAGGGCGTCTCGGTCTCCAGCAGCGTCAGCGTCAAATCGACGACGGCCCTGAGGGCCGCCTTCGTGACGGGCGGCAAGCTCGCCCTCAAGGACTGCGACGTCTCCTTCGAGGTCGCCTCGGACGGCCAGACCGTCGCCGGCAGCACCTCCGCCGTCACGGCGACGGGCGGCGAGGTCGCGGTCGAGGGCGGCACGCTGTCCGCCTCGTGCCTGGCCGCGTCGTCGGCGGCGAACGCGTTCGGCGTGTTCCTCATGAACGCCGCGACGGCGTCCGTGCGGGGCGCCAAGCTGAGCGCCTCCACCGCCGGCAGCGGCAGGGCCGGGTGCGCCTCGGTCGGCGCCAAAACCACCGCCATCTCGCTCAAGGACGTGACCGGCTCCGCCGTCGCCGCCACGGGCGCGGCGTACGGCGTGCAGGGCGCGGGCTCCAAGTCCCTCGACGGCAAGGTGGAGCTCGAGGCCGACTACGCCACGTTCAGCCTCGGCGGCGTCCTGTCCATAGCGGCCACGTTCGAGCCGACCGTCCCCATGACGGTCTACTACGCGAAGGCGATGGCCGGCGACGCGTTCGCGACCCTGGCCGACGGCGCCGACGGCGCGTCGCTGGCCGGGTGGTTCTCCCCGTCCTCCCTCTCGGACGACCACTACAAGGGCAAGGCCGCGCAGGTGTCCTCCGACGGCAAGTCGCTCGTGTGGGGCGAGGCCGCGGCCGCGACCCACACGATCACCTACAACCTGAACGACTCGGGCGCGGGCGCC
>CAVBPP010000133.1:0-10783 GCA_963597295.1 Paratractidigestivibacter sp.
CCGCAGGTCGGCACCGATGTAGTTAGTCATTGATGGTGCCTCCCACCAGCTCAAAATAGTAATCCTCCAGGGATTTGTATTCGGAGGATTCCGCCAAAACCGAAATGCCGTTCTCGGCAAGAATGCGCTTGGCTTTGGCCCGGTCCGACACGTGAAGCTGAATTTTGTCGTTAGGGGCCTTTAGGTCTTCGCGGGTTATTTCCCGCAGCACGCGCCCCTGGTCGATGATGCCGAAGCGCGTTGCCGTGTGTTCCAGCTCTCCAAGAATATGGGACGAGACGATGATCGTTGTCCCGCGGTCCCGATTCATCTCTGTGAGCAGGTTGCGGATGTCTGCTATGCCCTGCGGGTCCAGGCCGTTGACCGGCTCGTCCAAAATCAGAATCTCCGGGTTGCCCAGCATGGCGTTTGCGATACCGAGGCGCTGCTTCATGCCCATGGAAAACGAGCCGAACTTTGCACTTGCCCCGTCTAGCCCCACCAGCTTCAGGACGCGCTCGGTTTCGCCCTTGTCGCGGATGCCCTTCATTTGACGGTAGTATTCAAGGTTCTCCGCTGCGGTTAGGTAATCGAAAAAGTTCTTGCCGATGAAGAAGCCTATTTTCCTTCTACTGCGGGATAGCTCCGCTTTCGTGCTTTTCCCGGCGATGGAGAGTTGGCCGTTCTCGAACTCGGTCAGCCCGAGGATGATCTTGAAGATAGTGGTCTTGCCCGACCCGTTCTTTCCGATCAGCCCGTAAATCTCTCCCTGGCGGACGGTTAGGTTGACATCTTGCAGAACCCGATGGGGGCCATAGCTCTTTTGGATGCCGCGCAGTGAAACCATGTCCATTATCCGACGCACCTTTCATTGATTACGTCGAACATTGCACCGGAAACGCCCGGTTGCCACCACCAACTACTGCGTACATCTTGATTTACATCGCGGTTTACATCGCTCCCTCTTCGGGTCTTCTAGCCTCAGCGTGAATCCAGCAGCTCGCCATTTTCAGCCATGAAGTCGACCATGTTCAGATGGCGCACGCCCTCTCGCTCCTGCAGCAGCGGGTCGAGCGTGAAGAGGAATCGCGGGTATCCGTCGCGGATGTAGCCGAACGGTCGGTACTCGCGCTCCTCGACTTCGGGGTCGGCGATGCTCATCGACACCTGGATGTAGGCATACGCATTGCGCCTGCGGGCGATGAAGTCGCATTCGAGCTTTCCGATTCGGCCAACAGATAGATCGTATCCTCGCGACGCCAAATAGATGTAGAGGACGTTCTCCAGCGCTGGTCCGTAACTGATCCTCGCATCCGCGCTCATCGCAAAGTGGAAGCCGGGGTCGGCCAGGTAATATTTCTCATCGCGGGAGAGGGACCGCCGGGACTTGAGGTCGAACCTCGAGCATCGGTACAGGATCTTCGCGTCCACGAGGATCTGGATGTAGCGGTTGAGCGTTTCCCGCTTGATGGGAATTTTCTCGACGTCGTTGAAATGCGCAAGGAGGTTCTTCAGGCTCGTCGGCGCGCCGAAGTTGTTGATGAGGTACGCCTGGACCGCGTTGAAGACCGAGACGTTCTTGATCTTGTTCGAGCGCTTGACGTCCTTCTCGAAGATCTCCTGGATGACGCTCTTGATATAGACGCGCTTTTCGTCTTCGCCATCGTATTCCAGCGCCTTGGGAAAGCCGCCAAGGGCGAGGTACTCATTGAACTCTCTCGCGAGGACGCCGTCGACGGGTTTGCCGAGGAAGCGCTTCATGCCGACGTACTCGGCGAAGTCGAGCGGAAATACCTCGAACTCGATATAGCGCCCCGTCAGCTTGGTGGCGAGCTGTCCGGAAAGAAGGTACGAGTTGGAGCCGGTTATGAAGATGGACCAGCCGCCATCCGTCCGATAGCCGTTGATGAGCAGCTCGAAATCGTCAACGTTCTGGATCTCGTCGATGAATAGGTATTTGGTCCCCGTGGCGTCTTCAGGAGTCATCGCGTCGATCAGCTCTTCGAGCTCGTCGGGCGTTTTGATCTTCCTGTTCGAACGCGAGTCGAGGTCTACATAGACGACGTTGTTGGCCGAGACCCCTGATTCCACGAGCTCGTCCGCGATCGACTGCATGAGGCAGGACTTGCCGCACCTGCGCACGCCGGTGATCACCTTGATCATCCCGTCGTCATGGTAGAAGCCGCGGATGCGCTTCAGGTACTTCTCGCGTTGATATATATGCACACTGAGCCCCTTTCTCAGGGATTCATTGTATCAGTTGTGGGGGTGCTTTTATATTAATCGCTGGAAAGCGCACCGATAAACTTACTCCCATTCAATGGTGGTTGGTTTATGAGGTTTGAGCATTTGTATGAGGTTTGAGTCCGAATTTCGGGGTCGTTGGACGCCGTTTTTCTCTGACCTGGGCTTTCGCTAAATCACGGGGATAAATTTTTGTCCCCGAGATTCTGCGATTGCGTTTCCGCGGGTCAGAGCTTTACGCGATTTGCTTGCAAATCTCAACTCTCAAACTACCTGGGTTTTTGCAAGCAAACTAGATCGGCGAGCTGACTCCCTGGATGAATAAAGTCTTGCGGCCATTCAAGCGAAGCGCAGGGCGGGTATGGCAACCCCTCGACAGTAGTATCGGGACGTCCTTCATCCAAAAAGCTCTAAACGAATTCATCCCAAATCAAAATAATGGTCAGCTGCGATTTCGCATTCTGCGCTTAACCCCACCCGCTCGCGTTTAACACGTTAGGGCGATTTACCTCGGCAAACAATGCTTCGAGCTTCGAAATAACTGCTAAAGTGTTCAGAGCATTTCCGCATTTACGAGTATTTTCCGAAATGGGGTTCAGCGCTCAACTGTTCGAAACCTTATCTCGTAAGCCATGCTCCTAGCGGCGTCATCCGTCACGGAAGTGTCACGAGGGCGCGCAAAAGGCACGAACGGCGCGTTAACTTGCAACGAATGCATTTTCGAAAGGCGATGAGCTGTGAGCGACAAACAAAAAATCAAGAAAAGCGAACTGAATGGCGACATCGCCGATCACTTGGGCGGGTACCACAGGTGCTTTCTCGGCGAGAACGGGCATCTGGAGTTCGTTAGCGAGAGCCTCAGCAGGATGCTCGGCTATTCTAAGGCGGAGCTGGTTGAGCAGATCGGCAACATCTATACAGCGCTCGTGCACCCGGACGATACCGGCATCTTCGACGAGTTCGTTGGAGGGCTCGCGCAAACCGAGATGACCGACAGCACGATTTACCGTCTCATAAAGAAGGACGGCTCCGTCGTCTACGTGAACGACACCACAGCCTCTATCATGGGCAACGACGGCTTCATGCGAGGCTACTCCGTTGTTTGCGAGCTCCCGGATCCCAACCCCGAGAAGGGCGGCGGCCCCGGGCGAATCGCCGTGATGAGGGTCGCCGGGAGCGAATCCGCCTTGATTGAGCATACCTGCGATATGAGCTCGGAGCTGCTCGGTCTGGAAGGCAGCTCAAAGGGGCGCAGCTTTTACGATTTTGTCTGCATGAACGACAGGGCCACCGTGGAGGAGGCCTTTAAACGCTCGTATGAGAACGAGTACTCCGGCATGGAGACCGTCGCAATCGTCTCCGCGGATGGCGCGGGGACGAAATGCGACATCTGGATAGAGCGCAATAGGGACTTGGGCAGCCCTGAGAACAGCTGGTACAGCGTGAAGCTCGAAGCAGCTGAAGAGTATAGCGAGGAGGACGATTCGTCGCTCTCCTTCAACAGGGCCCTGTTCTCGAGCTTCGCCGAGGACGTCTTCGAGGTGGACAGATTCGAGGCTTCGGTCAAGTACATCTGCCAAAGCGAGAGGAAGCCCGTCGAGGCGCTGTTGAACGTCAGGATGAACTCCGAGGACTTCTTCGGCTGGTTCATCGGTCAGGTCTCGCCGAAGGACAGGGACAGGGTCAGCGCCTTCTGCAGTCAGATGGACTCACCCAAGGAGAAATGGTCGCAAGAGGTTCTCGGCCCGATCAAAACCCAGGCCGAGATGATCAAGGGCAGCGGGTTCGGCCCGAATATCACGATAGTCATGGTGCCAGTCTCGGCCTCTAAGTACTTCGTGTGCATCAACGCGGACTTCACCGCCATCGGCGCGGGCTTCTGCTCGACGGCCGTCGTCGACAGGAAGCGCATCGAGGTCAGGATGTTCGGGAGCTTCAAATTGACGGTGGACGGAGAGCCCGTCCATATCCACGGCGACAAGGGCAGGGAGCTGCTCGCGCTGCTCATAGAGAAGAGGGGCGCCTACCTCACGACACGCGAGGCGATCACATCGCTATGGGAATGCGAGCCGAACGACACCTTGAGGGCAAGGTACCGCAAGATAGCCTCCCGCCTGACCTCTGAGCTGAAGAGCCTAGGAATCGACTACGTCATCGAGTCAGAGCGCGGCGCGCGAAGGATAGTGCCCGAGTTCATAAGCTGCGATTACTACGATTTTCGCGACGGCGTCATCGAGCCTTCTGATGCGTTCTTGCCCGAATACCCGTGGTCCGAGTTCATTCGGATGTACTAACCGTCACAGCATGCCGCATTGCAAGAGCAGCGCCCCGGCCGCAAGGCCGGGCGCTGCTCGTTGTCTATAGGTATCTAAAAATGCATCGGTCACGCACAGATCCCGTTCCGTCACGGCTCCCGCCGGACCGTCACGCCACATCTGGAGAATGTTCCCCATGCGGTTGATCGGCCCTTGTTTAGGGTCGGCCCGATCGCGGGAAAAGATCGCCGATTCGAGGACGGACCGATGCAGCACTTCAGGAAGATCGAGATTGAGAAGACCGCGACGCCTTTGAGGGGCATCGTAGGAATCGCGCTTTCGATGGCTTTGGGCATCGCTCTGGCCTTCTCCTCCTGGCCCATCGCCACGGTCAACGCGTACGCCTCGGGCACCGACAACTCCTGGCAAATCGTCGAGCGAGAATACGACGCCGGCCACCCGACCAGCGAGGGTCTTTCGGCCGAAGAGCTCGACGGGCACAACTTCGCCGAATCCGATGACGGCCAGGTGCGCGTCAGCAAGTCGGTGGAGGCGACGGGGGTCGAGGACGAGTTCATCGTGCACCTTTCGGTGGACACCACGTCTACTTCCAAGCAGGTGACCGACTACAAGACCTTTTTCGAGAACGCCCCATACGAAGCCACAACATCGAACGGCTACCACGACTACACGCCCGGCATCGTGACCTCGGACGAGAAGGGCACCATGAATGTCCAGGTCAGCGGCAAATCCGATTTCGGCAGCGGCAACAAGGGCGTGTTCAACATCATGGATCCGCAAGGGCAGCCCATCGCCGAGGACGTGACCCTCTACTGGAGCCAGGCCAACAACGTGACCATTCTCCTGAAGATACAGGGCAAATACATTGTGATGGGGGTGAATGTCTCCAAGGGCTCAACGAATGACCTGTGGCTGTCGGAAGAAGCCTACAAGATGGTCCAGGACGAGATCGCGGGCGAGGTCAAGCAGGGCGACCCAACGAAGCTCGACAGCGTATGCGATCCCATCGGCGACGAAGTGGAGTACCTTGGATCGGCAATCGCCGATGGCGGATCGGTGGCCTACGACTCCGACGAGAGGGCACTGTACTGGAAGGCGGAAAACGGCAGCGAAAGCAGCGGCATCGGGTACAGCGACGGTTGCAAGAAGGTCGTCGAGGATCCCGTGGTGACCGAGGAGCGAAACCAATACGGCGCGGTCACCAAAGTCACCGTCACGCAGCTCACCCGCTATTACGGAGCGGCGAGCCTGACGTATCGCGTAAGGCTCAATACGCAGAAAGAGGGATTCAAGAGCTCCTACGACCCCGATAGCGAGTCCAACCCCTATGCGACTAACGGGAACAGCTCGAACGACGATGCGAAGCTGAGCTACACCTACTACACCGAAGGCGGCGAGGGCACCGGCTCCGGAGAGGTGACTTTTCCCAAACCGAAGGTCAAGGGCGTCCTCTACGACCTGAGGCTGCAGAAGACCAACGAAATCGGCACTCCGCTCGCCGGCGCGACGTTCAAGCTCACGCGAACCTGGAAGGACTCGCTCGGCCAAGAGCACAGCGACGTCATCTCGGACAGCATCACGTCCGATTCGGACGGGTACGTGACCAGCACCTCCCTGCCGTGGGGAGCGTACACCCTAGAGGAAACGGCGGCCCCCTCGGGGCATCACTTGCCAAAGGACGCGTCGGACAGGACGGCGACGTTCGAGCTCTGCTACACGTCGAACGCCGGTTCCCTCACTTCATCAGGCATCACCGCCGAAGACGAGCACCACGCCAGCCTCAAAACCGCCACGCCCGTCGTCGTGAACGAGCGGGTCAAAACCGATGTGACCTTGCTGAAGGTTGATTCCGAGACGTCCGAGCCCATCGAAGGGGCCAGGTTCGCACTCTACTTGGACAACGGGGACGGCGGCTTCGACGAAGCCGAGGACCTGGCGACGGATCGAAGGGTCTGCGAGCTGGAGACCGGCGAGGACGGGACGCTTGAGTTTAAGCAGCTGACCGTGGGGACGTATTACCTGAGGGAGACCTACACGCCCGCGGGATACGAACTCAACGACAAGGTGATCCGCATCGATGTGTACGACGTCGAGGGCGAGGCCGGCGGCGGAGCGGGCAACATGATCCGCGTCGGAGCCGCGGAGGACCCCGACATGCAGGCGCCGAACACGCCGAACACGATAACGGTGGCGGACACGCCGATACCGGACCTGCCCCTCACGGCCGGATCGGGCACCGGCGGGTACCTGACCGCCGGAATGGCGCTGGTCGGCCTCGGGGGCGTGGCGATCGCCTGCTGCGAGGCCCGCAGCAGGTGGCGGCTCAAGCAAGCCAAACATCGCGCCTAAACACAGGGCGGTAAAACGAAAGGCTCTTTCGCCGGGGTGGGCCCGGCTGAAGATAAGGACAAAGCAGGAGCTTTGGAAGGAGAAACAGAAATGTACAAGCAGGGTTATGCAGGCAGGGCCACGAAGGCCGTGTTCGCATCGGTTCTCGCAGTGGGGCTCATGCTTCCCTCGAGCGCGGCGTTCGCCAAGACGAGCGGCACCGATGTGGACGACGCGACGTTCAGGCTGACGGGCGTCGAGTCCGGCGACGTGGTCCACGCCTACCAGATCTTCGACACCGACATCGACGAGAACAACAACCTCACCTACACGGCGAAGGCTTCCGGCCTGCCCGCCGAATACGACACAGTTGAAGAGATAAGCGCCGCCAGCGACGGTCGCGCCGTGGCGGACGCGATAGCGGCGACGGTCATCGCGACCTCCTCGAAAACGGTTAAAGCGACTGCCGATGCCTCCGGCTCCGCCACGCTGAGCCTCGATTCTGGCTATTACCTGGTCACCGTCACCTCTAACAGCGGCAACACGAAGGTTTACCAGACGCTCTTGGTCAACGCAACGCCCGACGTGCAGAACGGCTCGTACGTGACCCGCACCATCGAGGACGCAACCGCAAAGGTGCAGCCCGTGACGCCGCCCGAGAAGCAGATCGTCGACCCCGACGGCAACGCGGGGCAATCCACCGACAAGTACTCGGTCGGCGACACCGCAAGCTTCCTCATCACCGGCACGGTTCCCAACTACCCGGCCGACGCCACCCGCGCCGTCTACTCCATCACCGACGTGCCCGACTCCGGTCTCGGGGTCGATACCAGCTCGTTCGTCGTGAAATGCGGCACCGCCACCCTCGGCGCGGACGACTGCGCTTTGACCGCTAACGACAACGGCACCTACACCGTCGCGTTCTCCAAGGCGTTCGTCCTCGGCCACGGCGGGCAAACCGTGACCGTTGAGTACAAGGCCAAGGTGAACAGCATCGACCTTGCCTCGGGCAAGGTGGGCAACAAGGTTTACGGCACCTTCACTCCCAACCCCTACGAGAACAAGGACGTGGACACCGACAAGAACGACCCGTGGGACCAGACCTACGGCTTCAGTTTCAAGAAGCTGGCAGCGCCCGATAACACCGCGCTGGCCGGCGCCGAGTTCACCGTCACCGACGCTCAGGGCAACCCCGTGACGTACATCGACGCGGGCGGCACCGTTCATACCGACGGCAAGGTCACTTCCGACGAGAACGGCTGGATCTACGTCAACGGCCTCGAGGCCGGCACCTACAGCGTGTCCGAAACCAAGGTTCCTTCCGGCTACCAGAAGGTAGATGACTTCACGGTGACGCTGAGCGCCGAGACCGCGAAGGGTGACTCGCCGGCAACCGGCAGCGTCGTCGAGGTCAACTTCAACACCTCCACGCCCGACAAGGTCGACCCTAAGGTCGGCGAACTGCCCACCACCGGCGGCGCCGGCACCATCGCGCTGACCGCAGGCGGAATCCTGCTCGTCGTCGGCGGGTCCACCATCCTCCTGCGCAGCCGCCGCCGCAACCAGGAGTAGACAGCAGAAAAAGGTTTCGACGAGACATTTCGGAAGTGATTGAGCAAAGGGAAGAGGACCCAGGGTCCCTTCCCTTTGCCTGGATGGGACGGGCATGGGGCCAACAAAGCAAAGACGCAGCGACGACGATGCGGTCAAGCGAGCCGAGCGGAAGTCGCCGCGCCGAAGGCGGCGGGTGCCGATTCTGGCGGCGTTGCTCGTCGTGCTCGTTGGCACGTGCATGATCGCCTACCCCTTCGCCAGCGATTACCTGAACAGGCTGGAGCAGGCGAAGGTGACGCAGGATCTCGCCCATACGATAGATGAGACCCCCGAGGAAGACCTCGGCGTCTACATGCAGGAAGCGATCGACTACAACGAGCGGCTACTGTCCGGGTCCACCTACGTCGTCGACCCATTCGATCCTGACGCGCCGACGGCGACGGACGAGGATTACGCGAATTGCCTGAACCTCAACGGCGATGGGGTGATGGGGCAGATCGTCATCCCCAAGATCGGCGTCAACCTCCCGATCTCCCACGGCACCGAGGGGTCCGGCATGGACCACGGGGTGGGGCACGTGACGAACACGTCGTTGCCGGTCGGGGGCGAGTCCACCCATTCGGTCCTCGCCGGGCACACAGGGCTCCCTTCGGCGGTGATATTCGACAAGCTGGACCAACTGGAGGTTGGCGACTATTTCGTCATACAGGTCCTCGGGGAAGACCACGCCTACCGTATCACCTTGACCGAGGTCGTCCTTCCAAACGACTCATCGAGCCTTGGCGTGAAGCAGGGCGAAGACCTTGTCACACTGGTGACCTGCACGCCCTACGGGGTCAATTCTCATAGGCTTTTGGTCCATGCCGAGAGGTGCGAGGTGCCCCAGGACTGGCTCGATCGTAAGGCGAGCGGCGACACGGCCCTGCCATTCCCGTACGAGACGGGCTCGCGATCCTTCCCGCCCTTCCTCGTGGGCATCCTGATCGCTCTGGCGGCGATCCTCTCATATACGGCTTTCAAGCTCGTTAGGAGGCACCTGGCGCCTACGGGGCGGCATGGCCGTAGGAGGCGCCTCCGATGAGCGGCAACGAAGATAGGCGATTCCGTCGAATGGCGGTGACGTTGCTGGCAGTTGCCCTGCTCCTCGCCGGCGGGGCGCTCTTGGCCTTCCCTAGCGTCCTGGATCAATTGAGCCAGGCCTCCATGGACGGCGAGATAGCCAAGGTCGATACGGTCAAGGGCGGCAATGCGGCGGAATCGTCCGGGGCGGAGGACGCGGAGACCCTCGCCGAAGCGCGCGACCTTCTCGAGGCATACAACAAGAGGGTCTCCGACGGCGAGGTTACGATAGCGTCCGACCCCTTTTCCTTCGAGGACGCGATGGGCGCCTTTGGGACGCTGGGCCTTGAAGACGGCCTTGTCGGGTACATAGAGGTTCCCGCCATGGGCTGCTCCCTGCCACTGTACCTCGGCTCGACGAAGGACCACATGGCAAAGGGGGCGACGGTCGTGTCAGGCTCGTCGGCCCCGTTGGGGGGAACTTCGAGCAACTGCGTCATCGCGGCCCATCGCGGATACGGCTCGGCATCGATGTTCAGGGACATAGAGAAGATGTCCGTCGGGGACGAGATCCGCATATGCACCTTATGGGAAGACCTCACCTACACGGTCGTGGGCACCAGGGTGATAGACCCGTCAGACACGGCCGACGTGGGCGTTCGGCAAGGCAGGGACCTGGTCAGTCTCGTGACATGCCATCCTTACGGCTACAACTACACCCGCTACGTTGTCGAGGCGGAGCGTACGTATCCCCAGGATGAGAGCTTTGCCGTGGCCGAGGATCAAGTTGTCGGGGAAAGAGAGGTCGTCGGGCGGCGCGAAATCTCGCTACCGGAAATCGAGGACTGCCTGAGGGTTGCTGGCGCCGCAGTCATCGTGGCGAGCCTTGCCGGGCTTGCCGTAACGACCCTCTTTCGCAAAAGACCCAGCCCCCGAAAGGCGAAGCACGGCAAGCGCCAGCTATGAAGTTCCCGAACGGAGTCATCATTATGCAATACAGATACAGAGGCTCGACCTACGCCACAAGGAAAAGGATGCTAGCAGCAAGAAGGCGGCATTACGTGAGGTTGGTCATGGATGGGATGAGCTATACGGAGGCGGCGCGCACCGTCGGCGTATCGAAGCGAACGGGCAAGGTCTGGAGAAACGGCAGGACGCGAGCTTCGGGGCGAGATGAGCCCCCTTGCAGGGAATGGCTGAAAGCCCAAGCTGATCTTGCGAAGCGCGCCGACTCTTAGTAATATGGCCCGCCTAAGTTGGACGGCGATTTGACGTTCGGGAGAGAATCCGCACAATGTGCCTTACGGCACGGAAAGCGAGGTTCTACATGCCCAAGGGAAAGC
>CAVBPP010000134.1:0-10274 GCA_963597295.1 Paratractidigestivibacter sp.
CGCGTGATGTCGCGGGTGCGGTAGCGCACGAGCGGGCAGCATTCGCGGTCGAGCGTTGTGAACACGAGCTCGCCGTATTCACCGTCGGGCACGGGTTCTAGGGTATTGGGGTCGATGATCTCGGCGAAGAAATGGTCCTCGGCCATATGCAGGCCGCTCATCTGGTCGCATTCGAAGGCAACGCCCGGGCCCATGACCTCGGACAGGCCGTAGACATCGCAGTACTGGATGCCGAGCTTCTCGGCGATTTCCTCGCGCATGCCCTGGCTGCAGGGCTCGGCGCCGAAGATGCCGGCGGAAAGCTTCAGGTCCTTCTTCGGGTCGATGCCCATCTCGAGTGCCGTATCGGCGATATGCAGCGCGTAAGAGGGCGTGCAGCACAGGATGTCGGTTCCCATGTCGCGCATCATCTGAATCTGACGTTTGGTGTTGCCCGAAGAGGTCGGGATGACGGCGCAGCCGGCGGTCTCGCCGCCGTAATGCGCACCCAGGCCGCCAGTGAACAGGCCGTAGCCGTACGAAACCTGGATGGTGGAGTTCTCGTCGCCGCCGCACATGGCGATGCCGCGGGCGAAGCATTCGCCCCAGCGCTTAAGGTCGCCGGCCGTGGAGCCGACGACGGTTGCCTGACCAGTGGTGCCGGACGATGCATGGATGCGCGCGACCTTGCTGCGCGGGACGGCGAACAGGCCGTCGGGGTAGTTGTCGCGCATGTCCTGCTTCATGATGAACGGGAACTTGCGGATGTCCTCGAGCGACTGCAAATCGCCGGGCTCAACCCCCGCTTCCTTGAAGGACTTCTGGTAGAACGGCACGTTGTCGTACGCGTACTGAACGCACCATTTTATCTTCTCGAGCTGCAGCTTTTGCAGCTCCTCACGTGGCATCGTCTCGATTTCCTGCTGGTAGTACACCTTTCTCCTACTTTCTTGGTGCGCGACGTCTCGCTTGCGGGAGCTCACGCCGCTTTTATATGGTCTTACCCCGCGCTCGATGATGGGCCGGTCACGATCACCTTGTTGTTCGGGTCGTAGACGGAAGCGAACAGGTCTTGGCGCACGACGTTGCCGTCGGAGTCCTTGACCGTGCGCGTAACGTCGATCGAGCTGCCGTTGGTGCCCTGCGTCTTGACGTATTTGGCGCCGGGGGCCAAGCTTTCGTCGACCTTCGTGACGGTCGAGTATTCCTCGCCCGCTTCCCACGAACCGGTTTCGGTGGTGACCTGGTATCCAGGATCGATTCCATACAGTGTAGCGGTAACGGAGCCCGATGTCGTCGAGACCCGGACCAAAATGTCGCTTTCGGTATCGTTTTTCCAGCGAAGGTCCAACTCCCCGTAGCTGACAGCGGCGTCGCGGCCGGCCGGATAGCTGGAAATGTAAAGCGAATGATTATGGCGCTCGACGACGGGCAGGCCCGATTCGTATACGGCGTTGAAGACGGTCGTGGCCACCTGGCATATGCCGCCGCCGACCGAGTCTGTGTATTCGCCTGCGACGATGGCTCCGGCGCCCAAGAACCCTTTCGACTCGTCGCAGTCGCCCGTGGTGTCGTTGTACGACCAGGTGTCGCTAGGGCTCACGACGGAATTACTGAGCAGCTGAGATACGAGTTCGATGTTATGGTTGCGGTTCTCGGTGCCCGACCCGGTGGTGTATTCGGTCGTGTAGGTGCCCACCACGCCGATGACTCCCCGATCGAGCGCATCGTCGAATCCGAGCTCTGCGGGCGTTTGCGTGGAACCGACGCTTACGTTGGGCGCCTGCGCGGCGAAGCTTGAGCCGGACACAGCATCCCCATCTCCGAACAGCGCTGCGGAAAGATCGCTCGCGATGCTGGTTGCATCGGGAATCTCCGTTTCGCCGTTCGTCTTCACCAAGACGTCTGAGCCATTCACCTCGAAGGTAACCTGCGAGGGCGACGTGCCCGAGGCGTCTTGCAGCTGCCTGACGATGGTGGAGTTCGCGGATTCGCCGTCGATGTAGGCTTTAAGCGTCCAACCGCTGCCGGATTGGGCGATTTCGGTGCGCACCCAGCTTCCGAGCTGCGATGAGCTCGGCTGCCATTGGGCGTTTTTGTAGCTCAGGTTGCAGCCGTTCGACAGGACGTTGTTGATGTTGTTTGCCGCCTGCTGCGCAGCCGCTTCGTCGACGCGCAGGGCTGCGTATTCGGTATGGGCCACGATGGAGGGGTTTGCGCCCCCGTCGGGCTTGAAGGCGGAAAGGATCTGGCTCGCGAGCGAGTCTCGGTTGACCATCCAACCGTCGTTGCCCTCGGTGACCGTCGCGTACCCTGAGCTGATCGTCACGTCGTAATCAACACGCTTTGTGCCGATGGCGGCGTCTATCTCGCTTGCGAAATCTTCGAGACGCTCGCTGTCGAGCGAGGCGGCAGGCGTGATGGTGCGCCCGAAAAGCTTCGCCCCGATCCTGGCGAAGAAGCCCCCGTCTTCCCTTCCGACGGCTAGCGCCTGCTTGATGGCGCCCTGCACGTCGACGGTTGCCCCGAGCGATTCGGCGCTGCCCTGCCAGGCTTCCTTTGATGCCATGGCCTCCTCTACCGCCATCTGCTCGGCTAGGACGGCATCCTGCGCGTTTTGCTGTTCCCTTGCCTCGGAGGTTTTGGATGCGGCCTCGTCGGAAGCGTAGATGGTCACGGTGGAAGACTTGAAGGGCTCGACATATGAGGTTTGCAGGGCTTCGGCCATCTGCTGCTCGTTCATGCCGGAGACATCTACGGTGCCTATCTTGACGCCGGAATAGGCGCGACCGGAAGTGGTCACGCTGTCGAACAGGCACAGGATCAAGATAACGACGACCGCAGCGGAAACGATGCCTGCGACCTTATTCGATTTCACGAGCCTGAGCCATGCCGATCCTATGGCGGCTAGACCCTTGCCGATAGCGGCGAAGATTGCGCTTACGGCGGCTAGTATTTTCGCCGGAATGGAATCGCTCGAACGATTCGGGCGGGCACTACCCTGAGCTTTGGAGCTGGCTGGGCCTTTATACTGCTGGCTCGACCAGAGCGGGACGGAGTTGTAGTTTTGGCGTTTGCCCTGGTTGGCCGAGGCGCGCTTGCCCGAAGGCCTGACTCGGCCGGCGTTGCCGTTGGCGCGGGAATTGCGTGCGCTCTGATGATGGGCGGCCGCATGCGTCGCGCGGCTGCGAGCGGGATTCGCGCTCTTTTGCGTGGCGTTGCGGCTTGCCGAGCGCGAATTCCTCGCAGCGCCCCCGGCTTTGCTGCGAGAACCGCGCGAGCGTGCAGCGCCTTGTCCGGACGTATTCCGCCTTGCGGGTTGTTGATGCTTGCCGTGCTGCTGCTGGGCCATTTACAGCAGGCCCTTCGCCTCTAAACGTTGCGCCTTCTGCATTTTGCGATAGCCCATCAGCACGTAGTAGATGGTGGTGAGAAGCCCCAGCAGCATGCCCAGATACACGAACCAGATGCCCCATGAAACCTGCGCGGCGTTGAAGCCGGGCAGCCAGTCGACGTTGATGATGCCCAGGCCGCCGATGAGCGGCATGTTCAAAAGCAGACCGGCGAAGCCGATGAACAGCAGCGTTGTGGCCACTTTGCCGGGGAAGATGACGGCGACGCGCGTTTTCCAGCGTTTGAGCAGGTAAAGGCCGCCAAACAGCAGGATAAGATCGCGAACGAGCACAACGACGACAATCCATAGCGGCAGGCGCCCGACAAGCAGAAGCCCGATGACGCCGCAGATCATGAGCACACGGTCGACGGTCGGGTCGAGCAGCTGGCCGAGCTTCGAGACGCTATTGGTGCGACGCGCCACCTGTCCGTCGATCCAGTCGGTGCATGCGGCGATGGCGAACACGACGGTCGCCGCGATGTCGTTGCCGGAAAGCAGCAGCACCAGGAATACCGGCACCATGCAAAGGCGGATGAACGATATGACGTTGGGCACCGTGAGAATGCGGTCGGATACCTCTTCGGTTTGCTTGTCGGTCATTTCGCGGTCCTTTTCAAATCAAACGAAACGGGGTGCCGCAGCACCCCGCCAATCTGCGAAAAGCTATAGTACCTCACTTGCGGAGTTTGCGTTAGGCTTCCGCGTTCGCTTTAACGTCTTCTTCACGTTTTTTCTGAGGCTTCGGCTGTTCGGGAACGTTCACGACGTCGACTGATTTCTGTCGGGCGACCGGCGCGTAGGTCGGCTCCATCACAAGCGCCTTCTTCGGGCATTCCAAAACGCATGATCCGCACTGCACGCAGCGGTAGTGGTCGCATGCCCAGGTACGGTTGGGTTTGCTCACCTCTATGGCGCCGCAGGGGCAGCGCTTCGCGCAGATGCTACAAAGTATGCAGGTTTCGGGGTTCACCTCGATGTGGCCCTTAAGGCCTGCGGGCGGTGTTTTCTTTTGCACCGGATATAGCGTGGTCTCGGGCTTTTTGAACAGCGATCCGAAGGTCATCTTGCCTAGTTTGAAAGCACCCATGGTCCTACCTTTCCGTGCAGCTGATGCAGGGGTCGATGGTCAGGATGATGTTGTTCACGTCGGCCAGATCGCAGCCTTTGAGCGCGATGGTCATGCCGGCGAGGTTCTGCGACGTTGGAGTGCGCATGCGCATGCGCTCCAGGTACTTCGAGCCATTGCCGCGCGCGTAGTAGTAGCACTCGCCGCGGGGCTGCTCGAGCACGTTGCAGGCCTCGGCTCCCGCAGCCGGGTTACCCTTCACCTTGGCGAAGATGTCGCCGTTGGGGATCTTCGAGATCATCTCGTCGATGATGCCGATGGACTGCAGCACCTCCTGGCAGCGCACCTTCACGCGGGCGTAGCAGTCGCCCTCGGTCGCGAGCACCGGTTGGAAATCGGAAAGCTCGCCGTAGCCGCCGTTGCCGAGCATGCGCACGTCGTAATTGACGTTGCTCGCTCGGGCGAACGGGCCGACGATGCTCTGCGCCAGCGCGTCCTCGTGGCTGATGTAACCCACGCCGACCAGTCGGCTTTTCACCGACGAGTCGGTGAGCAGGGTGTTCACGATCTGATTGTATTCATCTTTCAGCCCGTTCAAAACGTCGCGCATATGCGCAAGCGTCGCCGCATCGATGTCGCGGGTCACGCCTCCGACCTTCACCACCGAGAAGATGACGCGGCCGCCGGTCGTCTGCTCGAACAGGTCCAACACGCGCTCGCGCAGGCGCCAGCAGTGCATGAACACGCTCTCGAAGCCGAACGCGTCGGCGGCAAGGCCAAGCCACAGGATATGCGAGTGGATGCGCGAAAGCTCATGCCAGATGACGCGCAGGTATTCGGCGCGTTTGGGAATTTCGACGTCCATCAGCGACTCGATGGTTTCGGCGTAGCCCATGGAATGGCCGAACGCGCAGATGCCGCAGATGCGCTCCGCGACGTAGATGAACTGGTTGTAGTCGCGCGTCTCGACCAGTTTTTCCAGCCCGCGATGGATGAACCCGATTTGCGGGACGGCCTCGATTACCTTCTCGTCCTCGACGACCAAGTCGAGATGAAGCGGTTCGGGCAGAACCGGGTGCTGGGGGCCGAACGGGATGACCGATGCCTTACCCATTGCTACTCACCTGCCCTTTCGTTATCGGTTACCTCTTTAGCTGCGCGCTGTTTGGCCTCGAAGGCGGCGCGGACCTTGGCGGCTTTCTCGGGGTCCATGTTCTTCAGGCGCTCCTCTAGCACGGCGACGCGCTCGTCGCGGTGCGCCTGGGCGGTGTCTTTGCGAGCCTTCGCATCGAGGGCTTCGCGCACCTTCGCGGCGCGCTCGGGGCTGAGCTGGGAAAGCTTCGCCTCAAGTTCGGCCTGCTGCTGCGCGCTTTGATGGCCGCTCGCATGCTGAGATTCCATCTTCGCCTTGTTGGCGAGCGCCCCGCGTACCTTCTCCGCACGCTCCGGATCCATATCGGCTAGCTTCGCCTTGCGTGCCATGGCCGCGCGCACCTTGGCGGCCTTGTCCGGGTCCATGGCGGCGAGCTTCGCCTCAAGCTCCTCGTCGAACACTTGGTCCTTCGCGGCGCTTGCCTCCTCGGCGGCCGCCTTGTTCTTGCGTGCCATGGCCGCGCGCACGCGGGCCATCTTCTCCGGGTCCATGCCGGCCATGCGCAGCTCGATGTCCTCGTTGCTGTCCGACGGCGACACGCCGGTCACCTTGGGTTTTGCCTCTGGGTGCGAGGAATAGAACGACGCGGAGGCGGCGGCGGCCTGCTTGGCGCGGGCGGCCTTGGCGGCTGCGGCTTTCGCGGCCTTCTCGCGCGCGGCCTTTTGCTCGGGCGAGATGATGGTCATCGGCTCGGATTGCGAAAGGGCGTAGAAATTGCCCTTGAAGTCGATGGCGATGTCGCTTATGTTCACGCCGAACAAGTCGTGGATCTCGTTCTCGAAGACGAAGGCGGCGATGAATCGGTCCGTGATGGAGGGGATCACCGTCGTTTTCTTCACGCCCTTGATGGTGAAGTTGTTGATGGTGCCGTCCTTCATGAAGGAATACTGCACGTCGATGCCGGAATCGGTGTTAACTGCGAGCAGCTGGATGAAGCGGCAGCCTTCCTGCTGCATGCGCTCGGAAAGCGCCGGCAGGCCTTCGACGGAAATTTCCTGATACGTTGATGGGATGGCCATGGTTTAAGCCCCCTTCTTCTTCATCGCGGCGCGCTTTTCCTCCAGGATGCCGATGCCCTCGACAACCGCGTCGATGATCGCTTCCGGGCGCACGGCGCAGCCCGGCGCGTACACGTCGACCGGAATGGCCTTGTCCACGCCCCCGAGCACGTTGTAGCAGTCATGGAATACGCCGCCCGAACAGGCGCAGATGCCGCATGCGACAACGACCTTCGGTTCGACCATCTGGTTGTAAATCTCCCGCACGACCTCGATATTTCGTTCGTTCACGCTGCCGGTGACCAGGAAGATGTCGGCGTGCTTGGGATTGCCGGTGTTCACCACGCCGAAGCGCTCGGCATCGTATCCGGGGCAAAGCGCCGCCAGAACCTCGATGTCGCAGCCGTTGCAGCTCGACGCGTCGTAGTGGATGACCCACGGCGATTTCGATAGATAACCCATATCTTCGGCTCCTTACAGGTACGCCAGAACGGCCAGGTTGATGCCGCCTGCCACGAGGGCTACCGCCCAGGCACTCTTCAGCATGACCTGCCACTTCACGCGGGCGAAGTTGTTGTCGATGAGGATTTCCAGGAAGAACGCGGCAAGCGCGGCCACGATACCCAGCACAATGGAAGCAGGGTTTCCCCAGATGAAGAACAGCGCGATCCAACCGAGCGACAGCACGTTCTCGGCCCAGTGCATGACCTCCACTTTCGCTAAGGTTCGGCCGCTCATTTCGGTGGTGATGCCGCGGACGATTTCCTGGTGCGCATGGTGCGATGACGACAGGTCGAAGGGGCTCTTGCGCATCTTGATGGTCAGGATGAACAGAAACCCGATGAACGCCACCCAAGTCGAGCAGATTGCCGGCGCGTCAAGGAACCATACGACGCCGCTAGAGAAAGATGCCGTCGCCATGAAGAACACCACAGCGATGAACAGGCTCATCGGTTCCTCGGCCATGATCTGCAGCGCCTCGCGCGCCGCGCCGACCTCCGAATAGGGGCTGCGCGTGCTGTAAGCGGCCAGGATGAAGAACAGCGAGGAAAGCGTCAGCACAAAAACCGACATCAGCAGATTGCCGCCGGAGAAGAAGATGCCGCCGGCGATGAACGCGAACACGAGCGAGCACGTGATGTAGGTTCCCTCAACGTTGTTGACCGATACCGTTTCCTTCTCAAGCAGTTTGCGAACGTCGTAGTAGGGCTGCAGAAGCGGCGGTCCCACGCGGCCCTGCATGCGGGCGGAGATTTTGCGATCGAGCCCGGCGAGCAAGCAGCCAACTGCGGTGCCGATCACGGCGAACAGGAGCGTCCCGATTGCGATTTGAATCAAATACATCTGTTGGCTCCTTTCCTACAGCATGACCATTTGATAGGCGTACGAGCAGATGAACGCAGCGACGATGAGCGTCGTGCAGACGACCTCTCCGAAGGGCTTGATTCGCTTCTCGCCGAACAGGCCCGTGAGGTACCAGTTGCGCGTGGTCGCTTCGGTCTCGCCGGAAAGCGAATTGCGGAAGGTGCGCGCCTTGTTGTCGGCGCTCACGCCCGAGAGGTACACGGGAACCTGGTTGGCTTTGCCGCGGCCAAGGCCGGCGAACAGCACGATGAACACGGCGGCGGAGAGCAGCGCGGTGATGACGAGGTTTTCCGGATCGACTGCCATGTCGGCGAATCCGTAGACGCTCGCGATGTAAGGCTCCACCACGACCGCGCTCACGATGGGCAGGCCGCAGCAGCATAGGATGCACAGCACCGCCATGACCATGAGGGCGATCCACTCGCTGCGATGCACGCTCGTTTCCACGTTAAGCGGACGTGCTGCGATGCCGGCGAGCTTGCCGAGCCACTTAGCCCAGAACAGGAAGGTGGCCGCCGAGCCAAAGCCCAGGATGATGATAAGAGCTATGTTGGAGGTGTCGGCGAAGGTGACGAGCGTCCCCCACTTGGCGATGAGCATTCCGAAGGGGGCGACGAACATGACCATGATGCCGGCCATCATGAAACGGGCCAGGCGCGGCATGCGCTCGAACAGCAGGTCCATGTCCTCGATGTCGCGGCTGCCGATGTGATGCTCGGCGGTGCCCACGCACAGGAACAGCAGCGATTTCGCGATGGCATGGAACAGCACGAGTAGCGTGGCCGCCCAGATGGCCTCGGGCGTGCCGACGCCGGCGCAGGCGACGATCAGGCCGAGGTTGGCGATGGTCGAATAGGCAAGGACGCGCTTAGCGTTGCTTTGCGAGATGGCCATGAATGAGCACAGCATGAAGGTGAGGCCGCCGACGAGCACGCACATGGCGGCGGGTGCCGGGCAGACGATGAAGATCGGGGCAAGTTTGATCAGCAGGAACACGCCCGCCTTCACCATCGTGGAGGAATGCAGCAAGGCGCTGGTGGGCGTCGGCGCGACCATGGCACCGAGCAGCCAGGTGTGAAACGGCATCTGGGCCGCCTTCGTCAGTCCGGCGAAGGCCAGAGCGCATGCGGGAACCGCGGCGAGCGCCGGCACCGCCGAGCCCATGTAGAGGAACTCGAACAGCGACAGGGTGCCGAACTGCAGGCGAATGAAGTACAACGCGACCATGAACGCGATGCCGCCGAGCAGGTTCATGACGATCTGACGGAACGCGTTGCGCATCGCCTCTTCGGTGCGCGTGTAGCCGATGAGCAGGAACGAGCACACCGTGGTGACTTCCCAGCCGGTGAACATCCACAGCAGGTTATTCGAGAACACGATGACGAACATCGCGGACAGGAACAGGAACATCAGCGCGAAGAACGTCGGGCGGCGGTCCTTGGCGCCCTCGGGCTCATGCGCTTGAAAGTCCTCCATGTAGCCGAGGGCGTAGATGCAAATGCCGCTGCCCACGACGCCGATGATGAACGCCATCAGAAGCGAAAGCGAGTCGAGGTAGAGGCCGTACTCGACTTCGATGCCGCGGGCGTACACCAAGTCGAACACGAGCGAGCCGGCCACCTGGATAACCGCCAGAACGCAAGCGAGCATATTTTTGTACTTGACGCCGTAGCCGAAGATGACCGCCGCGACCAGGACGCCAACCACGGTGCTGATCATGTCGATGGTCGTCGACGAGAACTCGAATTGCGTGCAGGAAGCGCCTAGATTGGCAAGTACGAGCCAAACCGATCCGATTCCGATGACGACGCCGGCTGCGCATACGATTACGCGCCGAGCGACCTCGGTGCGCGCGATGAGCAGAATTGCGGCGATGGCCAATGGGAACAGGATGAGAAACCCGATAAGTGCCACGCTGCCTCCCCCTTTCCGTATTCGGTGGTTTGACCGGACAGTTCCGTTCGTTCGTCCGGCTTCGAGCCCTCTCAGCTCGAATAGGTGTTTTGCTACTTTATCACCGACATTTCAGAAATCGACCTCATGAGCGGATATGCGCCTTATTGCTCGGTAAATGGGGCCTGAAAGGGAACAAAAGCGGCTCGATGGCTTGAAATTCGGGACGGTATTGGGCTTATGTCCAAATTGCAGCAGCGACTGGTATACCATAAATGCTACCGGCAAGGAATCATTTACTTTGAATTCCCAGGGATGGGAAAAGAAAAGAGCCGCACCTGAGTGCGACTCTGTGAATTCTGGTCGGGTTGACAGGATTTGAACCTGCGACCCCTTGACCCCCAGTCAAGTGCGCTACCAAACTGC
>CAVBPP010000135.1:0-10138 GCA_963597295.1 Paratractidigestivibacter sp.
GTCATGGCGGACTTCACGGTGTTCAAGAGCGCCGCGGACTGCATAACGTTCCGAAGCCGCGTGCTTCTGCAGAACAGCCGCTACGCGGACAACGCGATCATCAAGGAGGCCATCGCGAAACATGACTCAGACAAGATGGCCGAGGGGCTAAAGGACGCCGGCTACGCCACGGACTCCAGCTACGTCGACAACCTCAAGAGCGTCATGAGCCAGTACAACCTCTACCGCTTCGACGGCCTGTCGGTGAGCGACTTCGAATCCGGCACGGCCAGCGGCAACGCCATCGTAGCCGCGGCCTACAGCCAGCTCGGCGTGCCCTACGTGTGGGGCGGAAGCACGGCTGGCCAGGGTCTGGACTGCAGCGGACTCACGCAGTACTGCTACGCGCAGGCCGGCATCCGCATCAGCCACTACTCGGAGGACCAGCTTAAGGAGCTCACGGTGGTGCCGCTGTCCATGGCGCAGCCGGGCGACATCCTGTACAAGCCAGGCCACGTGGCCATCTACGTGGGCGATGGCAAGCTCATCGAGGAGCCCCAATCGGGCCAGGTCTGCCGCATATCGACGGACGTGTCGCGCTTCACCTGCGCGCTCAGGTACACGAAATAGAAGGAGAAGAACATGGACAAGCAAGAGAAGAGGGCATGCATCCTGGCCGCCGCCGCGGCGGGGGCGATCCTCATCCTGCTGGCATCCACGCTGGTGCGCTGTGCCGTCAGCAACGTGGATGCCCAGGACGCGGAGGAAACGCCTGCCATAACCCAGGCGCAGGCGCAAGGCGACGCCGAACCCGAAGCGCCCGACGACGACGCCAAGCAAGCGGCGCAGACCGCGCAACAGGCATCCGAGCAAACGGCCACCGCCCTGGAACGCCTGCAGGCCAAATCGTGGGCGGCCGTCGACGGTAGCGGCGCCGCGCTGCAGGCGGCCAACGGCATCGTCATCGAGAAATCCGCAGACGGCAAGCTCTCCGCGCTCACCTACACAGCCAGCCAAGAACAGCATGCTAACGGCCAGGAGCTGGTGACGCTCACCCTGGAGAACGGGAGCAAGGCGACGCTGATCGTCACGGAGAAGGACGGCGAGGCCCAGAAGGTCGAGTCCGACGCCTTCACGTTAACGAAGTCCTACGTTGCCAAGTCGACGGCCACCGCGGGCACCGCCGACTTCAAGGTGACCAACTTGGCCGAGCGTTACCTGGCACTCATCGACGGCAAGCAAACCGAACTGCAGAAGGCGCTCGCGACCCACGCGGCCAAGGCATCCCCGCAGGCCACGCAGGCGAGCTTCGACGGCGAGGTCTACCTTGACCTGACGTCCGGGCTGGTGTCGGCCACGTTCCACCTGAACGACGCCGCGTCCACCATCGTGTCGGTCAGTTACAAAGACGGCGCCTTCACGGCGGCCTAGGAAGGAGCACCTGCCATGGAAAACCAACCGGCAACCCGCGCACAACCGACGCCCGGCCCGCAGCAGTTCGCAAACGCCTGCGCCCAACCGCGCACACGCCCGCTCCAGCCCCACGCTCGTAACTTCACCCTCGTGGCAACCGCAACCTTCGCCCTGGCTCTCGCCCTGCTGGCGCTGCCCCAACCCGCCTTCGCCGACATCGCCGGCGACATCAACTCGTGGATGTGCGAGCAGCTGCGCGGCATCTGCAACTGGATCTTCGATGGGCAGGTGAAGGTGCTGGCCTCCATCGGCTACGAGGGCATACTCTCCAGCGGCTTCACGCAGATGCTCGGCAGCGCGGGAGGCGTCACCATGTACGACATCGTGCACGGCGCATGGGAGAACGCCATCCTGCCCATCGGCTGCGGGATCCTGAGCTTTGTGTTCACCGTAAAGCTGATCAAGATCAGCCAGCGCATGGACGGCAGCCAATCGATGCCCGCGGTGAAGGAGGTCGTGTTCCTGCTGGTGTTCTTCGCCGTGTTCCTGTTCCTGCTGCAGCACAGCTTCGACCTGATGCAGTCGGTCTACGAGGTCACGCGCCTGGCCATCACGCGCATCACCGACCTGTTCGGCACCGGCAGCCAGCTCGATCTGGACGCCGTGAGCGTGGTGACCAGCGACGACGACGTGCCGGCTCTTGTGGCGATGATGCTGGTGGCCGTGGTCAGCTGGCTCGTGGTCATCGTCGCATACATCGTGGCGCTGGTGGTCAGCTGGGCCCGCGCGATACAGATCTACATCTACGCATGCTTCGCGCCCATCCCCATGAGCCTGTTGGCGCTGGACGAGACGCGCCAGCTGGGCATCGGCTTTTTGCGCAACTTCGCGTCCGTGTGTCTGGCCGGCATCGTGATACTCGTCATCCTGGTGAGCTTTCCCATCGTGCTTTCAGGCCTGAACGCCGTGAGCGCGGGGACGGGCACGCCGGCGGACAGCGTGGTGGGCGGCCTGAGCTACGCGCTGCAGTACGTGGCCATGTGCATCCTGCTGATACTGAGCCTCATCAAGAGCGGCACCTGGGCCCGCGACGTCATGGGCGGCTAGCCCGGCGAACCCGCCGCAACGGCAACTCAACGACCCAGAAGAAAAAATCGGACATTTCGAAACGAGGACGCCCGTCCCCACCTCATGGGTGGAGGCGGGCGTTTCCCTTCATCCATCCAACCCATGCGGACGCGTAACCAAAGGAAAGCGGCGCAAGGCGAACGCCCGAAACGCCGCAAGCCCGCCTCCGAAGGCAATGCAAGCGCGAATAAGGAGGCGCACCGTGAGTCCCTGATCCGCACGGCCGGCCGGCGGCCGTAAAACGCCGGCGCCATTTGAACATCCAACGAGGAAAGAGGAGGAAACCATGGCAGGTAACGCCAAGGAGAAGGTCTACATCGACCTCCACAAGTCCTTCGTCAAAGAGGGCATCCCCTACATAGACCGGCAAAGCGGCGAGGAGCGCACGTTCAACAGCGTGACGCTGCCCGGCGACACCGTGATAGCCGGCAAGAACGTGGGCGGCTACGAGTTCAGCCCGCTGTACGTGGACCAGAGCAAGCACGATCCCGACCACCGCGTAATTCCGCTGCTGGCCGACCGCGAGGTATGGCTGAGGAAGAACGTACTGGACGCCGACGGCAAACAGATCCTGGACCAGGCCGGCCGCCCCGAGCGCGACACCGTGAAAGTGATGCCTCAGGCCATAAAGGAAGCGCTGACGGAAGCGCACAGGGCCTGGAGCCAGCAGCATGCCCAGGAGCGCAGCCTGCACGACCGCGCCGGCATCGCCCGCAACGGCGCAGAGGCCATCGGCCGCGGCGGCAGCCGTGCGGAGCTGAGCCGCGACGACATCCCGTTTTAGGAGGCGGTTGTAATGACGAAGACGATGGAGCGCATGGCCGCGTCGAGGGCCCTGCGCGTGGCGATGAGCCTCGTGCTGCTGCTGAGCATGTGCGTGGCGCTGCCCAAGGCCGCTCTGGCAGCCGACACGGTGGACGTGAGCGTGGGCGACAAGGTCTGGTACGCCGGCTACAACACCTGCTACATGCAGGCCGACGGGCAGGCGGCCTACTGCGCCGAGCCCAACGCCGCCACGCCCGAGCCGGGCGCGTACTCCAAGGGCGACGCGGCCGGCGCCGACCTGACGGCGGTCATGTGGTTCAGCTACGGCGCGCCCGGGTTCGACGAGACTATGTTCCCCGACAGCTGGTATGACGGCAGCGGCTGGGACGACGACAAGTACCTGGTGGCGAGCCATATCCTGCTGGCGTACGCCTACCAAGGGTCGGGGGCCACCTACGGAACCTCGGCCGACTTCGCGGAGTGGGCCGAGTCCGAGCTGTTCGGTGGCACGTGGAATTCGATGATGGAGCGAGCCGGCGAGGTGTCGACCGGCTTCTCCGCGTTCACGATCGACACGGGCTCATCCACGCAGACGCTCGTGAGCTTCACCTGGGAGAAGGGCGGCCTCAAGCTTGTTAAGGCCGACTCCGAGGCCGGCGCCGCCGCGCAGGGCGACGCGTTACTCGCGGGCGCGGAGTTCAGCATCGTGAACGCCTCCGGCAAGGCCGCCCTCGTCGGCGGCGACAGCTACGCCGACGGCCAGACGGTGAAGGTGATCAAGACCGAATGGGACCCCGAGGCCGGCGCCTACGTGGCCGCTACCGGCGACGATGCCCTGCCGTGCGGCACCTACCGCGTCGTGGAGACCAAGGCGCCCGAGGGCTACGAGCTGGCCGATTGGAGCCGGACCGTGGAGATCGACTCCGACGGGCAGGTGGTCGACCTTTCCGGCGACGCCTGCTCCGACGACGTGGTCCGCGGCGGCGTGCAGGTGATCAAACGCGACAGGGAACTGGGCGCATCCGAGGCCATCGGCGGCGCCGACCACGCATCCGAGGTCGGGCCCAACCTCAGCGGCATCGAGTTCACTGTGACCAACCAGTCGGCGTCGAAGGTGCTGGTGAACGGCATGTGGTACGAACCCGGCCAGGCCGTGGCGACCATAGTGACCGCATGGAACGAGGAGGCGCACGCCTACACCGCGCAGACCGCTTCGGACGCGCTACCCTACGGCACCTATTCTGTGCAGGAGACCGCGACCAACGGGTCGTACCTGCTGAGCGACGGCGAGCCCAGGACCTTCCAGGTCCGCGAGGACGGCGTTGTCGTCAATGCCACGTCCGACGGCGAAGCGCTCGCGTTCGACGATCAGGTGGCGCGCAACGACCTCAAGCTCTCGAAGAAGGCGGATTCAACCTCCGAGAGCCTGCAGGTGCCGTTCCTCATCACGAACGTCACGACCGGCGAGGCCCACGTGCTGGTGACCGACCGAAACGGCCAGGCCTCCACGGCGGCAGGTTGGAACAAGCACTCCGCCAACACAAACGGAAACGACGCGCTGGCCAGCGCCGACGGCGTGATAGCGACCGCCGACATGGACGCCTCGGCCGGCATCTGGTTCGCTCTGGGCGAGGACGGAAGCCAGGCCGCCGTGAACGACGACCTGGCGGCGCTTCCCTACGGGGAGTATACGCTGGAGGAGCTCCGCTGCGAGGCCAACGAGGGCATGGAGCTGGTGACCAAGAGCTTCTGGGTTGAGCGCGACTCCGGCGCGGCCGAGGCCGTGTGGATGACTATCGACGACCAGGAAGGCCCCTCCGTCCATACCGAGGCCACCGACAAGGCCGACGGCGACCACGTGGCGCAATGCGCCGACGAGGTGACGATCGTGGACACCGTCTACTACGACAATCTGCAGGCTGGTCAGGAATACGAGCTAACGGGCACTCTGATGGTCAAGTCCACTGGCGAGGCCATGAAGGATGCCGATGGCAACTCCATCACCGCGACCAAGACGTTCACCGCCAACGCCTCGTCCGGCACGGTGGAGCTGGGGTTCACGTTCGACGGCGGCCTGCTCGCAGGCGAAGACGTCGTCGCCTTCGAGAGCCTGAGGCATGAGGGCGTCGAGGTGGCGGCCCATGCCGACATTAGCGACGAGGGGCAGACGATTCATTTCCTGAGCATCCATACCACGGCCACCGACAAGGCCGACGGCGACAAGGTTCTCTCCGGCGACGAGGCGACTGTCAACGACGAGGTTGCCTACGAGGGCCTGGAACCCGGCGCCGAGTACACGCTGACGGCCACGCTGATGGACGCGCAGACCGGCGAAGCAGTGACCGGGGCCGACGGGAAGGCCGTGACGGCCACGACGACATTCACGCCCGATGCGGCCGACGGCACGCAGGCGGTCGAGATCGCGATCGATTCGGAGGGGCTTGACGGCAAGAAGCTCGTGGTGTTCGAGAAGCTGGACTGCGACGGGGTTCAGCAGGCGGCGCACGAGGACCTGGCCGACGAGGGCCAGACCGTGACGGTCGATAGTCCCAAGACGCCGGAGACTCCGGAAACGCCGAGCGAGACCGTCAGCACGTCTTACGACAAGACGGGCGTGGACATGCTGCCGGGGCTCCTGATGATCATCGTAGCCCTGGCGGGATCCGGCGCGCTGATCGCATACGCACTCCCCAAGCGCCGCAACGACGACAACGAGCCGACGCTGGAAGACGAACGCAAGGACGAGTAACCGAACAAGCGGCTACCGCAGTGCGAGGGGCGGCACACGCCGCCCCTCTTTTTCGAAGGAGAAATACCCATGAACGATGCAAGTAAAAGCCCCAGCCAAACGCAGCGGATCAACGTCAACGAGACAAGCAAACACCTAAATCAAACAGAGCGCGACAACCATGAAGCGGAAAACTAAAGCCCGCATTGCGCTGACGTTGGCCGCAATGCTCGCCGCCGGCGCCATAGGAGCCGCAGCAACCATGTGGACTATAACGGACCGCGCAACGAATTTCGAGGCAAATCCCCAACGAACAACGCAACGACACGAAGCCACACAAGGCGCAACAGACAACGAAAGCGCCACCACAAGCGAATCCATCGATTGGGACTACTGGCAATCCATCAACCCCGACATCATCGGCTGGATAACCGTGCCAAACACCGGCATCGACTGCCCCATCGTGCAAGCCAGCGAAATCGATCCCACCTACTACCTGACGCACGATGTCTACGGCAGCTGGAATTACCACGGCGCACCGTACCTCAGCTGCCAATGCACACAGGGCGGCCTGCTTGGCAGTAAGAACGCCCTGGTGTTCGGTCACAACCTGCTGGACGGCACCATGTTCTCCGAGCTAGCAAACCTCATAAGCGAAGACAGCGTGATCGAGCACTCTCCCATCACCCTGCAAACCCCACAAGCCAAAGCAACGTTGACCGTGCTAGCAGTCGACCGCATCAACGCCAACGAGGAAACGGCAGCCCTGGATTTCGCAGACGATGCCGCCTTCAAAGAATGGCTAACCACCACCGCGCAAAACGCCGACCTAACCCTGGCGACCACCAAAGACTTAGAACAAGTAACCAACGTGGTAACGCTCTGCACCTGCAGCTACACCACCTGGAACAACGAACGAACCCTGATAATCTGCAGCGTCAAAACAAAGGAGGCTAACTAAATGCCAAACGCAATCCTCTTCATAGCCGGCATGCTCATGTCGGCCTGCACAATCACAGCCTGGTGCTGCTGCTACGTAGGCGCCACCCACGACGAAGTCTAAACAACACAAAGGCTCCCTTGCCCACCGGCAAGGGAGCCAAATCATTACGCCGTCAACAACAACTCTCAGCGCCGGTAACCCAAATCACGCAAGTCCTGGCGCAAGATGGGCAGCACGCGCTTCATGGCATACGTTATACTGGAATTAGCCTTACCAAGCTCGGCAGCGATATCCTGATAGTCACGCCCCTCCAAAAAATGCTGCCGAAAGATGTACTGGTCGACCTCATCGAACTGCTCAAGCAGTTCATCGATCGTTTGTCTCAGCTCAATAACTGCATAATTCCCATCCAAGCAAGCTGCAACACAAGCCGCAGAACCATCCGAGAGACGCTTCACGCATGACGATTCATCGATGTTTTCATCGCTGGCGATCGCCTCGATATCTGACGCGCCTCCACAAACAACACGATTGCGGTCAGCGCGCTTGGCTTCCAGACGTTCATCCAAGATTCCAGTCCAATACAGAAGGCGAAAATCGAAGGTGAACCCAAGCGCCTCGAATTCTGCGGGCAGAACAACAATCCCATGACCCTGCACCTCGCCAGCCGCAGCCCCACTCGCCACCTTTGCAGCACGCAGAACTTGGTGCTTGAAGTCCTTAAGTGCGCCTTCGACACGAATGCCAAATTCCTCGCCGATAACGTCGGCGCCGCCGGTACCAGCCACAAAGTCAAATTCACCCATCACGATTGGATACAGCTCCACCAAATCAAGCGGAACAAGCGTGCAATATATGCCGCGCCGATGTTCAGCAAAAGAGTCATGCACCTTGATCTTGGTCCCGTCTCCGCAGTC
Organism: Paratractidigestivibacter sp.; assembly: GCA_963597295.1. Lineage (GTDB taxonomy): Bacteria > Actinomycetota > Coriobacteriia > Coriobacteriales > Eggerthellaceae > Senegalimassilia. Next base: position 7,874 of record CAVBPP010000135.1, read on the forward strand.
GTAAACTTTGCGCACAGGCTCCTTCGCACGTTCAGCGCGCAAGCAAGCGGACGCCTGCCCTCCCTTTAGGCTTATCTTGCGCTGATAGTCATCGTTTCCCGCATACTCGCAGACCGTCTTGTCGGTAGGCATAAAAACACCTGACCTCTCTGTTAGGTCAGGTGGACGGCCCCTTTTTGACAACGAAAAGGTAGGTGCGCGCAGCGCAACAACTCGGGATCCAGCCTGATAGGTTTGGGATGCAACGACATTCGACTGCCGACGGGACCTCCGCACGGAGGCTGCGTCACCTACCTATTCAGCTAGAACTCGAACTCTGCAGCGCCGAGGCACTAGCTATGTTGTTGTGATTCTATGGACCGCGCATTGAATTACCTTCCGTTCTGAAATCTCGCGCCTTCCCAGCGCCTTTCGTGGTTTAAGCTAACGCACAGCGGAGAAAATGTCAGTTCCTGCCCAGTTCGCGTCCAGTTCCTGCCCGGTTCGCGTCTTAAACTGGAAGCATCGCAAACGACATACACGCAGATAAACCAACCATTTCGGAGAACAACATGGGTCAAAACGCTGTCGAATTCCTAGAAGAACTGCTGAAAGGATGCTTTGACGGCACCACTATGATTGAGTCAGACAGGTGGGACTTCCCCAGCAATCAAGAAATCTCGCGTAAGTGCTTTTGGGGCAGGATAGACAAAATCAAAAAAGGCCAGCCGCTAGCAGCCTTTGATGATGATTCGATCGGGCAATTGGAAGTGCTTTTCCATACGGCATTTCGTCTAAACGAGAACATCAAATATAGAAACGCGGGCCCACAAGAAATCGCGATTCGGATTGTTGATCTCCTCGAGAACAAAGATCTTCTGACAATTGCCGACTCATATGATTTCTGCACGAGCGAAACACGTGAAAAAATCCGAAACATCCTCTACGACCTGTTTACCGCCCTTTCGGGAATCACCGAAATCGATAACGCCACAATGGAGAAAATTTCAATCGGCCTAGAAAAGAAAGCCAACGAGCTCGGTCTGCCATTAAAGAATTCCAGGCTAGCTAGCCTACGCGAGTCTTTGATTCTCGAAGGGGCAAAAGCAGAAAGAGCCGCATTAAGCGGCTCAAAACAAATTTCAACGTACGACATATGCAATGACGAAGAACAAGGCTGGCTGAATATTGGCAGGGCACTGCATTTAGCGCTGGCGAAGAAGAGGCTGCAAACGCACGAGGCACAGCAATTGGTTCAAGACGCAATCGGCAAGAACGTTGCAAGCGCAGTTGAAAACCTACACAGAGACAGCGCATGGCAAGAAACCGTGCTTCAATCCCTTAACCAATGCGCCGACAGAACCTCAAACGGAAACGAAGCGGTAAAGCTCACTGCAAAACAGCTGAACTAGACGTATTCATCCCCGAGCATAGTCCTCACAGTCTTTGCCTCTTTATGCTCATCAAGCCTCTTTATGGCTATATAACATGCCATCTGCCGGACTACGTCTATCAGATACTCCTTGAACCAAGGTTTGAGTTTCTTCTTAAATGCGGTTTCTCGCTCGCAAGCAATAGCCAAAGCATAATCGTCGGCTATTGCAACAAGAATTAGAGATTTGAAGGATTGACGTTCGTCATCGTCGTCAAACTTCAGGTTGTCATACTCGACAACGGGTATATAGATTGGGGACTTTTTCTCCACCCCGGCGGTCAAAGACCTACACACCTTATAGTCAGCTTCGCAATAATAATTTGCATTCCGCCTTCGCAGTACGGAAGAGGCAGGGCTGGAATTTCCTTTCGAATCTGCGTAAGCCAAGATTGAGGGTGCCTCCCGGCCATAAAACACCGCCGCATAGTATTCATGTTTGCCAAACCATTCTTGAAGCTGATCAAGTAATTGCTTCAAAGACAGTTGAAGCATTATCACATGATTGAATTCATCATCCATCCCATTTAACGCTTTTTCGCGTTCGGCAAGCGCTTCGCTTTCGCGGCGATCTTTGGCCTCCCTAAACTCGATATCTTCTTTGGTCGAGTGAGTGAATATTAAAAGAGACACGCAGACCATGAGCGCAACTGCCGCATAAAATGCAACGTAATTGTACACAGCAGAAACAATAAGCAAAAGTCCCGAAACACCGACGCCGGCTGCAAACACAGCTATAAGGATCGCAAGAAATAACCCACGTCTATTCTCATACGCAATCCTATCATCGCCTCGCAAGCGAAACGAATCATTAAGCCAAGCCATTTGACCTCTTTCCTGCCGGTTGGTTTCTC
>CAVBPP010000136.1:0-9989 GCA_963597295.1 Paratractidigestivibacter sp.
GCACGTTCCCGCTGCCCGAGGCGCAGCTCGATCGCTTCCTCATCAAGCTTTCCATGGGCTATGCCGACTTCGCCGATGAGCTGCGCATGCTGGAGCTGGGCGACAGCGCCAAGCGCGCCATCAAGCCCGTGGCCACTGCGCAGGACGTGAACACTCTGCGTGACCAGGCCGCCAATGTGGAAGTGTCCACCGACGTACTCCGCTACGCGCTGGAAATCGTTACCGCCACGCGTACTCGCACCGAAATCCGCATCGGTTCGTCGCCGCGCGGCGGCATTGCTCTGGTGGCCCTCGCGCGCGCGTATGCCCTTTCGCAGGGCCGCAACTACGTGCTGCCGGCCGATATCAAGTACCTCGCGCCGTTCACCCTCGGTCATCGCATTGTTCTCTCCCGAGAAGTCAAATCTCAAGGGAGAACATCCTTGGATGTGATAGAGTCTATTTTGTCAAGTATCGCCGTTCCCATTGGAGGGGATGTCCTTACCCGTAAGCGTTAGGGACGCTCTTCGTTTCGAGTTAAGGGGCGTTTTCCGGGTGCTATGAATAACGCCTGGTGAACATAGCTGAAACGCAGGAAAAGGTAAGAAAGTAGAAAGGATAGAACTTATGGCAAAGAGCATGCTCTATAAGTTCGGCGCCGGCTTCGCTTCGCTGACGCTCGCCGCATCGATGGTTCCCGTCGCTGCAGGCTCCGCGTTCGCTGCTGGCAGCGAAACGTACTGGGAAGTTCCCACGCAGGCCACGTCCGTCGATTACACCAAGGTCCTGAAGACCTACGGCGTTCGTGCTGGCAGCGCCGGCCCGGACTACCTGGGTATTTCCAACACCAACTTCGACTTCACCCCGCATGGCACCAAGGCCGGCCAGTATGAGCCGACCGCCGATTACCTCAAGGGCGTCGGCGGTGCAGGCTTCGCCATTTGGTCCACCTCGGTGAACGAGAACCCCAACCCGTTCTACGCTAACTTGGCGTATAACACCATCACCACCGGCGAGAAGTCGGCCACGGCCGCTACCGCTTGGGGCAAGAACCCCGAGGAAAGCTCCTGGGGCGACTCCTCTGCCCAGGCTTCCACCAGTGTTGACGGCAAGGCCACCATCAATGGCTTGGAGTACTACCCGGACATCATCTTCGGCGCCAACAAGTCTACCGGCTGGCAGAACTTCGATGCTTCCAGCACTGAAATCGGCAAGGCTGTTGCTGCCGGCATCACCACGGCCGAAGGCACTGCGTACGACCCGACGTTCGCCAACAACGACTCCACCAACATGTGGACGCAGATCTACACCCTCAATAATTTGGCTCTGACCGCCCAGAACATTAAGTCTGATACCGGCCAGACGACCCGTTACGACAGCAATGACGCCACGGTCGGCGCTCTCGCCTACGAGAAGTCGCTGCGCGGCAACCTGCTGTACTGCGCTTCCCAGATCGATTCCGGCAAGCAGGAGAAGAAGACCGTCGCGTATCTGTACGCCATCGACGACAACGGCACTGCGTACTTCTTCACGCCGACTGCCGACGGCCTGCTGAGCGATAACGACACGGGTAAGACCGGTTCGTCCGCGGCTGCTACCGCCGATTCCAACTACGCCGGCAACAACGGCACCATCGACCTTGACTACCATGGCGTGCTGCCGTACATCACCAACACCTTCGACTCCGGCACCGAGGTCGAGGGCGGCATCGTGATGAAGGTCGAGGATATCTACAAGACCAACCCGGCCTGCACCGTGTCCTCCGCCGACGTCTCCGCTCTCGAGAACGTTGACGTTATCATCTACAACACCACGAAGAACACCGACCTGCAGGGCACGAGCGGCGGCAAGAACGAGTCCGGCGTCAACAACGCCGCGGCGCTGACCGACGATTCCGTCGCCAAGTGGGCCTCCGAGCACGGCTACACCGGCAGCCAGGTCATCGCCGGCGACGACTACGGCACCTCCAACAACCAGAACTACGGCAACAAGGACACCACCGCCTCCGGCATGTCCCCGTTGCTGTACTGCCAGCGCAACTACACCACTGACAAGAACGCCCGTGCCGCTTGGGCCTTCTCGAAGGTGTACCCCGAGCTGTACCCCAACGAGGATGCTTCTTACAGCTATTGGGTGAGCAACGTCTATCACGTTAAGACCGATCAGGTTGGCAAGGTTGCCGCCTACATGACCAACCAGTCCGACACCGTCGAGTACACCGAGGCCACCGAGGCGAGCATGGAGCAGCTTTTCCAGATTGGCTATGACTGGTGGACCGGCACTGGCAGCAGCGAGGACGCATGGTCTAACTATGCTTACTACAACGGTTCCTCCCGTGCCTCGTACTATGACGGCAAAGCCGAGAGCGAAGAGAAGACGAACGAGATCGGTATCTTCCAGCCGTCTGCGCTTTGGACCGCCAATTACGAGCACACCACGGTCTATCGTATGTACAACCCGATCACCAGCGAGCATCTTTACACCACCAATTCCTATGAGTATCAGATGCTCGTGGCTCATGATTGGCAGCAGGAGCAGGTTGCTTGGACTTCCCCGACTGAGGGCACCGTGGGCGTTTATCGTCTGTACAACCCCGCTCTGGGCGCGCTCGGCAAGATGAGCCACCACTACACCACCGACAAGGCTGAGGTGGAAAAGCTGGTCAACGAGTATGGTTGGGTCCCGGACAACGGCGGCGAGCCCATCTTCTACTCCGCCGAGGGTCTTGAGGGCGCCGAGCCTGTATTCCGTCTGTACAACGACGGCCTGTCTGCTCACCATTACACGCTTGATTCCGCCGAGAAGGACAATCTCGTCGCGAATTGGGGCTGGAATGATGAGAAGATCGGCTTCTACGCCTTGGCTAACGTAGAGTAAACAAGATAGTTTTCGCTCGTTAAGCAAAGCGCTGATGTTTGTTGGCGCGATTCGAAGGGGCGGGACCTAATGGTTCCGTCCCTTTGTTGTTTCGCCCGCCTGTCGCGTTTTGCTGGGGTTTTACGGCTTGGGGTTGCGCTTCGTTTACAATGGTTGGCGAAATTTTCGGGCGCGAGCCGTTAGGGCTGGGCGCCGTTCGAGCGGCGCTGTGTTGACGCCGACTAAGTAAATACGAGCCAACCTATCCGAAGGAGCACCCTTATGACAGAACGCGATGTGAACGCTGAGCTGCAGCATTGGATCGATAACGTTTCCGACGCCGAGCTTTCGGCTGAGTTGGCCCAGATGAAGGCCGCCGCCGACGCCGGCGACGCATCGGCTGCGACCGACGCCTTCTTCCAAGACCTGTCCTTCGGCACGGCTGGTCTGCGTGGCGTCATCGGTGCGGGCACCAACCGCATGAACATCTACACCGTCGGCCGTGCGACGCAGGGTTTCGCCGACTACCTGGTGGCGAATTTTGAGAACCCGTCGGTGGCCATCGCCCGCGACAGCCGCAACAAGGGCGAGCTGTTCGTGCGCACCACGGCGGCCATCCTTGCGGCTAACGGGGTGAAGGCGCTGGTGTACCCGCGCATCTCTCCTGTTCCCACGCTTTCTTGGGCCGTGCGCGACCTGGGCTGCTCGGGCGGCATTTGCATGACGGCTAGCCATAACCCCGCGCCGTACAACGGTTACAAGGCCTACGGCCCTGACGGCTGCCAGATTACCTCAGAGGCCGCGGCGGCCATTTCCGCATCCATCGCCAGCACCGATGCGTTCACCGGTGTGAAGACCATGGACTTCGACGAAGCCGTGGCTGCGGGCAAGATCGAATGGATCGACGACGCGGTGCTCGACCGCTACTACGACGCGGTGCTTTCGCAGTCGGTGAACAACCTGACGGCAGATCAGATCGCTTCGGCCCCGCTGAAGCTGGTGTACACGCCGCTGTGCGGAACGGGCCTGGTGCCGGTGACCACCGTGCTCTCGCGCGCGGGCGTGACCGACGTCACCGTAGTGCCCGAACAAGAGCAGCCCAACGGCGATTTCCCCACCTGCCCGTACCCGAACCCCGAGATTCGCGAGGCCATGCAGAAGGGCATCGACCTGTGCGAGCAGGTGCACCCCGATCTGCTGCTGGCCACCGACCCCGACGCTGACCGCGTGGGCGTGGCCTGCAAGGACGGCGACGATTACACGCTTCTGACCGGCAACGAGATGGGCGTGCTGCTGCTGGATTACGTTTGCCGCATGCGCGCGGAGCGCGGCGAGAACCTGGCCGACAAGGTGGCCGTGACCACCATCGTCTCTTCGGCCATGGTGGACGCGCTGGCTGCGGAATATGGCTTTGAGCTGCGCCGTTGCCTGACTGGCTTCAAGTACATCGGCGACATCATCACCGAGCTTTCCGACGCCGGAACCCCCGAGCGCTTCATGTTCGGCTTCGAAGAAAGCTACGGCTACCTGTCCGGCGACCACGTGCGCGACAAGGACGCCGTGAACGCCAGCCTGCTGATCTGCCAGATGGCGCAGGCCTACAAGCTTCAGGGAAAGAACCTGGCCGAGGCCATGCGCGACCTGTACGCTAAGCACGGCTGGTGGCTTAACCGCACCGTGTCGCTGTCGTACCCCGGTGCCGATGGCGCGGCGAAGATGGCCGAGCTGATGGCAAGCCTGCGTACCGATGCGCCGTCTGAGCTGGCTGGACGCAAAGTCGAAGCTGTGGTGGACTATCAGGGCGGCGTGAACGGCCTGCCCTCGGCTAACGTGGTGGAGTTCGACGTGGAGGGCGGCAACAAGGTCATCGTCCGCCCGAGCGGCACCGAGCCGAAGATCAAGCTGTACGTCTTCGCCAAGGACGCCAGCCGCCAGGCCGCCGATGCGCTGCTAGACGAGCTGGAGGCCGCCGGCCGCGAGCTGCTGGCGTAAGGCTGAGCGACAGAGCTAATTGCAATGGGGCAGGGTCGACACCTGCCCCATTTTTGTGTATTGGCAACCTTGTAGATTAGGTAACCGTACCTAACATTTCTCCGTTTTTGTGCAATAATATTAGACACGGTAAACAAAAAGTAACAAAAGTTACTTTTGGCGCCGGGCAAGGACGAGGTACACGCAAGGAGCGGGCATGGCGGTCGATCGCGACGACATCAGGGCGCTGAAAAACTCCCCGATATTCAAGAATATCCCAGCTCACGAGCGCGAAGATCTGCTGAAGGAAATCGAAGCGCGTGTGCAGGCGCTCGACACGGGGATCACGCTGCGCCGCGCCGGCGACAAGCTCGATTTCTACCCAGTGGTCATCTCCGGCAAAATCCAAGCATCCATGCCGCAGGGTGGGCAAGACCGCATGGTCGCCGAATTCGGTCCGGGCGAAAGCTTTGCCGAAGCCGTTCCGCACACGTTAAAGCATACCCCGGTGAACATTCGCGCCATCGAGCCGTCGCGCCTGTTGTGCATTCCGGCGAAGCCGTTGGAGAGGTCGACGAACCCGAACGCCTTCGTGATGCGTGAGAACCTGTCGTCGGAGATGTCGAAGAAGATCGGCTACCTGTCGCAAGCCCTCTCCGTGGTGGGCGAGCCGCGCCTTTCCGATCGTGTCCTGGCGCACCTGCGCACGCTGCCCGCCGACAAGCTTGGCTGGGTGACCGTCGACATGTCGCGCGGCGAATGGTCCGCCTATCTGCGCGTTGCCGAAAAATCCCTCATCCGCGAGTTGCGATCCTTAAAGGAAGACGGCCAAATAGAAATGGACGGCCAAAAGTTCCGCTTGCTGGTTGATTAGGTTGCGCGGCGGGCGATGGTTACGCAGACCGACTGAGCAGTGCCGGTGGTGGCCCGCAGGGCGACAATCCCGTTAACTGGGGTAATGCATTAGACCGAAAGCTCCGAACGGAAAAGTGCATCAAACCGAAAGCTTTTGAGCGGGAAATTGCATCTTTTCGCAATCGCCGGCGCGTGCAGAGTCTTTTCCTTGTCAGTTCAACATGATCCTCAGCCTAGGCTAACTTTGGGATTGAACTGGGGATGGTGACATTTGTTACCTTTGGGAAAGAAAAAGGCACACAATGGTAACTTTTTCTTGAAATTTGGGTTACCCATAGTGTACAATTCCTGAAGTCACATCAGTTATCTACGTGCAACTTGGCGTTCGCTGGCGAATGACCTGGGCATATAGGTAGCGATTCTAGTATTCCCGCAATAATTCAATAGTTTGCGAGAAGGGCGCTTGCGTGCGCTCGGAGTCGTTGTGTGTTCATGTGGCCTTCTGGGGCTGTTTTTCTGCTTGGAAGTTTCGGCGCTCCGTCGCCGGTTAGGTGTTGAAGAAGCGGGCCTGGTTCCCGCGTGAGGAGTTGAGATGCGTTATCAATCTACGAGGTCTGCTGCGGGCAGCGCGAATCGCGCTCGCCATGCGTGCCGCGCCCGCCGCATGCACCAGGTGACTGCCGGCAAAGCGCTCGCCGTGTTCTTCGCCGCGCTGCTGGTGTTCTCGCAGCTTCCTGCTGTGAGCGGGAGCGCTTGGGCCGACGACGCGGCTGCGGCTGGCGAAGCCGTTGGACAGCAGACAGTTGACGGCTCGGAGCAGGGTACGAACCAGGGCGACCAAACGTCCGACGGTTCGTTTTCGGGTGCCGTAGCGGCCGTGGTCGAATCCGATGCCCAGATTCAGACAGCTGAGTCGGATGCGCCTGCCGCGGAAAGCGCCGCCGACTCTGCACCGGAAGCCGAGGCGGCAGCTGCTACTGCCGCTGTGGCAGCGGCAGCCAGCACGGCAATCGACAAACCCACGGCTGCGACTGATCTCATCTACAACGGCACCACGCAAACGGGCGTCGAAGAAGGGGAGGGCTACACGCTTTCCGGTAACGCCAGCGCCAAGAACGCCGGCGACTATGAAGTGACCGCCAGCCTGAACGATGGCTGCCAGTGGTCCGACGGCGGCACCGACGACGTAACGCTGACCTGGTCAATCGCCAAGGCGAAACTGACCGCAACCTACGACGGTGAAACCGTTTCCCCTGGTGCTGAACCCGCGCTTGGCGTCAGCGTCAATGGTTTCGTGAACGGAGAGACCGCGCTCACGGCTGCCGGCTACAAGGCGCCTACCGTCACCGCGCCCGCAAGCCTTGCCGAGGGCAGCTATACGCTTACCCCTGCAGGCGGCAGCGCCACCAACTACGATTTCACCTACGTTTCCGGAACGCTCAGCGTCGTTTCCGCAACCAACGGCCAGCTGAAGGCCGGCACGTACGCCATTACCGCCAACCTGAGCATGCCCGGCGCTCACAACCCGGTCATCAAGGGCGCGACGGTATACGTCAACAATCCGAGCAACCCCTTTACCGACAAGGCCGGTAAGTGTCCGGTGCTCGACGGCAACAGCGCTCTCGGGGTGCAGAACACCACGCCCACCACGCCGTTGACCAAGAACGCGCAGCTTGTGGTCGCAGACGACGGCTCCAAGACGCTTGAACTTGACATTCTGAACCCCGTGTTTACCACGCAGGAAATGGGCACCTGCGATCAGCTTTCCGACGTGAAGGTCAAGACTAAGGCGCCTGAGAATTCCTCGGTTTGGAATTACGGTAAGTATCCGGCTCGCATTTCGCACATCTCCGTGAAACTGACCGACGACCAGGTCACGGGCCAGAAAAGCTACTATTTCAAGGGCAGCAAGCTGTATGCGGTGCCGTTGTCGCTTGACATCGCGCCTACGGGCGACATTGCTCTTGAGCTGTCGGTGAACTACAGCAGCCTGCCCGCAAGCGCGTTGCCCGAGGGCGTCACGCCGATTCCCGACACCGATGCCGACACCGTTAACAACACGACGCCCGTGACGCCGTCTGACGTCGATAACGGTAACGCCGGCGGGTCCGACAACGGCGGCAACGATAACGCGGAGCCTACCGCCAGCACCGAAATCGCAACGACGTCCGACGGCCACATCGCCGCTGGCACCTACACGGTTTCGGCCAACCTGTGGTTCGACAAGGCCACAACCGGCTTGCCGCTGAACCCGCATATGACCAACAGCGGCTTCCCGCCTTCCACGCCGGTCAGCAATAACGCCACCATGACCGTCGATTCGTCCGGCCATGCGACGGTGACCGCTCCGGTGGTCATTCAGGATAAGGTCATGACCATCAACAACGTGTGGGGAAGCTCTATCACCAGCTTCAACGGATCTTCGGTGACTATCGACTTGGGCACGCCCTCGGCGAGCCAGTCCACGTTTACCGGCACGTGTTCGTCGTCGGTGACCATCGGCTGGTTGGCGAAGACCATCGCCGCTGGCATCTTCAACGGCGTTTGGGATCACACGTGGAACACCAATTGGGAAGTCGATCTGGGATCGACCCTGCCTTCCTCCGGCGGCGGAGAGCTGCCCGAAGCGGCGCAGGCCATTCTGAACGGCGAGAACGGCGTGTCGTCGGGCGACGATGCGAAGGCATCTGCACTGGCTTCGGCCGAAAGCGCCGCGGATGCTGCCGCAAAGGCCTCGGATAACAAGGGCGGCGCGAAGAGCTCGGGCGGCAAGTCCGATGGCATCGCGGGTGCCGTTGAGGATCTGGCCGAGGCCGCTGCTTCCAACCCGGCTGTGGCTGTGGGTGCGGGCGTGGGCATCGTGGTCGTGGTGTCCGCCGTGTGCGCCGGCATTATCGCGGGGCGGAAGAGGCGCGCGGGTGCGGCCGCTGGGGCCGCCGGGGCCGCCGGGTCCGCTGGGGCCGCCGGCAAGCCCAACCCGCCCGCCGAAGGCGATCAAAGCAAGTAACCAATCCGCTGGCGAAGCCGCAGAGATGCCCTTCGCAAGCGTTCGAATTTCGACAGAAAGGCGCTAAGCATGACTAATCAACTTATGACCCGCCGATCGTTCGCCGCGCTTGCGGGCGTTGCCGCTGCGTCAGCCTTCGCGTTGCCCGGCTGCTCGTCGGGCGAGGGATCGAAGGGATCTGCAACCGACGCCGCATCGGGCACCACGTTCACCACGCATGCCGAATCGCGCGAGCTTTTGGGCTCGGCCGACCCGTGCAACGTGCGCGTGGGCCTTATCATGGGCCCGCCGTCTATGGGCCTTTCGCAGTTCATCGTCGCAGCTCAAGCGGGTAAAACCACCAACACGTTCACCTTCGAGCCCAACGGCGTCGACTACGTGGGCCTCTCCGCCCTGTTCAACAAGGGCGACTACGACATCTGCACGTTGCCCAGCAACATCGGCCCCATCCTGTACAACAACACCGAACTGAAAAACGAGTACGAAGTCATCAGCATCAACAACCTTGGCGTGCTGTACGTCATGACCAACGACGCCTCCATCTCGAAGTTCGAGGACCTGAAGGGTCGCACGGTGTACAGCTACGGCGAGGGCGGCACCCCGGAATACACCATCGAGGCGCTGCTGAAGAAGAACGGCCTGGAGGGCACCTTCAACCTGGAATTCAAGTCCAGCCCGCTTGAGGTGCTGAACATGATGCAGGAACAGGAAAACTGCGTGGCTATCCTTCCGCAGCCGTTCGTTTCGCTGGCGAAGATCCTGGTGAACCCGCTTTACATCCCCATCGACGTGACGGTTGAGTGGGATAAGGCCTTCGCCGATACGGGTAGCCAGGCCGTGACCACCACCACCATCGTGAACAAGAAGTTCCGCCAGGAACACGAGCAGGCCGTCATCGAGTACCTGAACATGGCCGGGCAGTCCGTCACCTGGACGCTCGCGAACATGTCCGACGCCGCCGCGCTGCAGGAGGAGCTGGGCACATTCCTGAACAACTCCGTGGCGCTTGACGCGATGCCATACATTTCCATGACGAACCTGACGGGCGAGGAGATGCGAACCGCGCTTTCGGGCTTCTTGAGCGAGCTGTACCAGGCCAACCCCGATTCCATCGGCGGCAAAATGCCTGGTGAGGATTTTTACTACTTGCCGCCCACGGGTCAGCTGGACGAACGCTACCTGCAGGCTGGACTGGCCGAGGCGACCAAGCACGCTTCCAGCGCCGGCACCGGCAACGACGGCGTGTCCGCCAGCAAGGAAGAAGCGGAAGCCGCCGTGCAAGCCTTCGGCGGAACGGCAAGCGGGAAGTAGGCGGTTTCGC
>CAVBPP010000137.1:0-9563 GCA_963597295.1 Paratractidigestivibacter sp.
GCATTCTTATGCGCCTCGGCAATCTCAGCGACCAAACGCGGCAGCGTCGTCGCGACCATGCAGGGCACGCCCGCGCGGCGAATGGATCCGGCTATCTGGCCGATGTTCTCGGACAGGCCGGCAACGATGCAGGCCATGTCATCGCCCGCATACGGCTCCACCTTGCGCCCGTCAAGGTACATGATGGAAACGCGCGCCGTCTCCGAAGCGCTCGCGAACTGCTGGCGAACGTAGGCCTGCAGGTCGCCTGGAGCGCTCTCGTCGATGTAAACGCTCACCGATATGGGCTTTTGACGTGCAGCTTCGACGTCGACGACTTCCTCAAGCGCCGCTTTGATATCAACGGGCATCTGCATAACGAATGCTCCTAACTCTCATCAGCGCTTCTTCGCAAGCGCCGAATTGTGGTACCAAACCGATCCGATCATGCCGAGCATGACGAAATTCACGACCATGAACGACGATCCGTAGCTCATGAACGGCAACGGTATGCCGGTGATGGGCATGAGCCCGCAATCCATACCGATGTTCTCCAGAATCTGGAACAGCCACATGCCGATGACGCACATGACGATCACCAGGCCGAACATATCGGCAGACGATTTCGCTATACGAAAGCTTATCAAAATAAGGGCGCCGTACAGCGCAAGCAGCACCAATGCCCCGAAAAAGCCCAGTTCTTCGGCAAGCACGCAGAAGATGAAGTCGGTCGGAGCCTCGGGAAGAAGGCCGAGCGAATGCTGCGTGCCCTGGAACAGGCCCTTGCCGAACAGGCCGCCCGAGCCGATGGCCACCTTCGCCTGCTGCAGGTTGTAGCCCTCGTCGGTGGTCGCGCTGCCCGACTGGTCCATGAACACCAGCAGGCGATTGCGCTGGTACTGTTTGAGCAGCTTGTATTCGCCGCTCGAGGCCTTCAGCACCTCGTCGATGGCGAAGACAGCGACGATGGCGGCAATGAACAGGCCAAGGGTGATCATGAGGTACTTTGCACGCGCACCGCCCATGACCAGGGCAAACGCAGCGATGCACAGATACACCAGGCCGGTGCCCAAGTCGGGCTGCGTCATGATGCACAGAAACGGCACCAGCATGATGCCGAGCGCCTTCATGTACTCGCGCGGGTCGTCGAGGCGCCCGCCGTAACGGGCCATGACAGATGCGTCCATGAGGATGACCGTAATTTTGGCGAACTCGCCAGGCTGAATCTGCATGCCCAGCTTGATCCAGCTTTTCGCGCCCATGCCGGCGTCGGTGCCCAAACCGGGTATATGCGGCGACAGGATAAGCACCACATTCACCACCAGAAACACCGTCGTGAAATCAGCCAGGCGGCGGTAATCGAAGCGCCATACCAATATCATGCAGATGATGCCGACTACCACGCCGCCCAGCTGGCGGCTGTACTCGTAGTCGGCGTCGGATCTGACCGCCGAATACACCACGATGAGGCCATATCCCACCAACAATGCGATAACGATAAGAAACGGCAGGTTCAACCAGGGGAAACGCGACGATTTACGTGCGCTTGCACTGGGCGCCTGCGCGTGCCGCAGCGAATCGATCTGTGGTAATTGCGCCATGGTTCGTCGTCTCCTTCCTAGTCCGAACGTCCGCTCGACGAAGATTCGCCGGCGCCTTCCTTGACCTCGCCTGATGCGGTGCCGATGGCACCCGTTTCGCCCTGGCCTCCGTTTTCGGTGGCCAATGCAGCTGCCATCACCTTAGCGCCGATGGGTGCCGCGGTCGAGGAGCCGCCACCGCCGTGCTCAACCACGCAGGCCAGCACATAGCGCGGGTTATCGTAAGGAGCATAGCAGGCAAACCAGCCCGTGTCCTCCATGTCGGTATATTCCGCTGTGCCCGTTTTGCTTGCCACGGTCTGCGGATCGATGCCCTGCTCCTCGAACGCCGAGGCTAAACCTGAATTGTCGGTGGTCACGCCGCGCAGCGCCTCGCGAACAGCCGCTAGGTTCGCCATGGAAACATCCGGCGTGCCGGCGGTTTCCGGGTTGTACTTAAGCGCAACGTCGCCGGCGGCGTTATGCACCTCTTTGAGCAAGTGGGGCTTCAGAAGCTTGCCCGTGGCTATGGCACCGTACGCACGCGCGAGGGCAATAGGCGTCACCAGCACGTAGCCCTGGCCGATGCACATGTTCGTGTAGTCGCCGCCCTTCCACTGCGCCTCCTCGGGCGTGTCGCGGAAGTACTCGGCCTTCCACGTGGGCGTGGGCACGCGTCCCGTCGTCTCACCGGATAGGTCCACTCCGGTCTTGTCGTCCAGGCGATATTCCTTCAGGAAATCCTGCAGAATGGTGTCGCTTTTGCCCTCGTTGTTCGCGGCGTTCCAAAACTTGTAGCCGATGTCGTAGAAGGTGGTGTCGCAGGAATTGATGATGGACTGCTTGAAATTCAGCGTGCCGTGACCGCCCTCCAGCCAGCACTTCTGCGCTTGGCCTGAGCCGAATCCGTCCCACGAGCCCGAGCAATCCCAGGTTTCATCGGTGGTCGCCATGCCGTTTTCAAGAGCCGCCAAGCCCACGAACGTTTTGTAGGTGGAAGCCGCCGGGTAGGTGCCCTGGATGCAGCGGTTGAGCATGGGGTTTTCAGCCGCCGAAGAGGTCGCGGAATCGAAATAGAGGTCATAGGTCTCGTCGTCGATGCCGCTGACGAACACCTCCGGCGAGAAGTTCGGGTAGCTTGCCATGGCAACGATGCCGCCATCGGACAGGTCCATGACCACGCAAGCCCCAGAAGTGCCGGTGCCGGAACCGATGGCCCCGCCATCAGGCGCGATAAGATCGGCAAGCGCCTTGTCGGCAGCGTACTGGACGGAAGTTTTCAGCGTGGTGTACACATCCGAGCCCTTCACTGGCTGCGTTTCGCTAACCACCTGAACGATATTGCCCTCGGCATCGGCCATCACCTTGCGCTCACCGTGGTCGCCCGCGAGCAAATTATCGTACATCTGCTCAAGGCCGCTGCGCCCGACGGTATCGCCCAGCGCAAGATCGCGCCCATCGGTCACGTTCGACACGTCATCGGACGAAACGCTGCCGATATAGCCGATCGCATGCGCCGCAAGAGAGCCGTAAGGGTATTCGCGAACGGTGCGCGTCTGGACCGTGATACCCGAAAACGCATCCGAATGCTCGGCGATGAACGCGATGTTGCGCATCGTGGTATCGGAAGCCACCGTGCGCTGGCTCTGCGCGCCCGAGCTGGAGTCGGAAATGCGCTTGCGGACGATGCCGGCCGGAATGCCCAACACGGCCGAAAGGCGCGCAACCACGTCATGGTCGTCAACCACATCCGGATCAGCCAAAACGGTAAGCGATGTGCGGTTTTTCACGATCGCATTGCCGTCGGTGTCCAAAATGTAGCCACGCGGAGCCGGCGTGTAAACCGTCGTGTACTGATTGTCGTCGGATTCCTTCTTGTAATCGCTGCCCGCAAGCACCTGGATGCTCCAGAGTTTGGCTGCCAAGGTGGCGAAGACGACGCCCGCAAAAACGCCGACGGCCACGAAACGTGACTTCACCGAATCTCCGGTGGTTGCGACGGGCTGCGCCTCGGACGCGCCACGCGCGATGCCGCCTGCGGGCCTGCGAGCGTTTTCGGGCAAGGAAGAGGAAACGCCAACCGACGAGATGGACGTCACGTCGCGCTTTACGCTGACGTTGTCGGTCTTGCGCGAGGAAAGCACGCGGAACAACACGGCCAGAACGGCCGCAACGAGCACTATCGCTATGATTGCTGCGATTATCGCGGTGAGCACAGCGCCCCCCTATCGCAGCTTAGGCGTGCGCAGACCGCGATCTTGCGCGCCGCCGGCAAGCAGACGAGCCATGATGGGATAGATGACAAGCCCCACCGCACAGTCGTAGAGCGCGCAAGGGAGCGCGCGGTTGAGCAGGGCTTCCACCGGGTTAGCGGAAAGGCCGCAGGCCATAAGCAGCATACCGTAGGACATCTCGACGACAAGGGCCACCACCACAAAGATGGCAATGGGCATGAAAACGGTGTCATTATCGAGCACCATGAAGGCACGCGAAGCAATAAAACAGGCGATGACCAACAGCAACGCCATGCCGCCAACCGGACCCGATCCCGTCAGGTCGTAAAGCAGCCCAAGCACGAAGGGCAAGATGGGGCCTGCCGTGCCAGGAGCTACGATCGCGATGACGACGGCGAACGCAAGCAAGAAATTCGGTTGCGCGCTGAACAGGGCCACCGCAGGCGCGATGGCGATCTGAAGGACGAACGCGACGAAGCAGCCAACGAAGAGCACAAAATAGTTCTTATCGCCCATGGCATTACCTGCTTTCCGTCGTGGAACTAGACTGCGAGGAAGACGAGCCCGAGGAGGACGTCGAAGAGTTCGACGAGCTTGAGCTGGACGAGGAAGACGAGCTCGACGACGAGCCGTCGTTCCCAACACTGCTCACCACCAGAACATCCTCAAGCGTGGAAATGGAATCGTTCGTGGAAACCACCACGCGGCGCGAAGCATCGCCCTGCTGTGTATCGATTTTCACAACCGTGCCGATAATCAGGCCCTTCGCGTAGCTTCCGCCAAGGCCGGAGGTGATCACGACATCGCCCACGGAGACCTCTGCATCGGCGTCGAGGTCTTCCATGTACAGAAGCCCGACCAAGCTGCCGCGCACGATACCCTCGGCACGGCTCGACTGAATCATGGCCGCCGCACCCGAAGAGGGGTCGGTCAGCAAGCGAACGGTCGAGGTGTTGGCTGCAACTGATACCACCTGGCCGACGACGCCGGTGGTGCCCATAACCGTCTCGCCGGAAGCGATGCCGTCGTCGGAGCCCTTGTTGATGGTCACCGTCTGGCTCCACGCCTCAGACGATCGTCCGATGACGCGAGCGCCGGTACCCTCGATGTCGTAGGCATCCTTCAAATCGAGAAGTTTCTGCAGGCGTTCGGCCTCCTGCTTATACTCTTCCATCTTCGTGTACTGCTGAATGAGCTGCTGGTTGTACTCGCGCAGCCCCGTGAGCGTGCTCTCGTCGGCCGTCACGTTCTCAAAGGCCTCGCCAACAGATTTCGTACCCGACTCAGCCGTCGCGCCAACGATGCGCAGCGGGCTCACCATAGACGAAACGCCCGACTGCAACGTGTGCAGCGGGCCGGTTTCACCCTCGCGACCGTACACCGTGACCATGACGATGCTGACGACGATCAGGCCGATAAACAGGCCTCGGCGCAAAAGCGCCGAGCCTTGATTTTGAAAATTGAGTGCCATGGGAAAGCGAATGCCTTACTTCGAGCGCATGAGCGTCTGCTTCAGTGCCGTCGGAGTCTCTAGCACCTTCAAGCAACCCATAACGACGTTCGTGAGCGCAGTCTCGCTTACCCAAACCGGAATCTCCAGCTTGTCGGCCAAATAACGATCGAGGCCAGAAAGCAATCCACCGCCGCCAGTGAGCAGAATACCGTTCTGGATAATGTCAGAAGCCAGGTCGGGATTCGTCTTCTTGAACGTCTCCTTGATGTGCAGCACCATCTCCTCGCACGGCGCCACAAGCGCCTGACGCACGTCCTCGGACTGGATGGTGACCTCCTTGGGCTGCTCGGTGATGACGTCCTGGCCCGAGATGATCATATCGCGCTCGCGCCCGTCCTCGAAGGGCAGGATGGAGCCGATCTTGATCTTGATGATCTCGGCCGTGCGCTCACCGATCTTAATGCCCAGAAGATCACGCAGATGCATGGCGATGGCCTCGTCCATACGGTTACCGGCCAAACGCAAGCTTGAAGACGTCACGATGCCGCCGAGAGAGATGACGGCAACCTCGGTGGTGCCGCCGCCGATATCGACAACCATCGAACCAGTCGGCTCGGTGACGGGCAAGTCGGCGCCCATGGCAGCGGCCATCGGCTCCTCGATAAGGTACGCCTGACGCGCCCCGGCCTGAACAGCTGCCTCGAACACAGCGCGCTTCTCAACGGAAGTGGCGCCGCAAGGAATGCAAATAACGATGCGGGGCTTGGCCTGCCACGGATACTTGCGCGGCGCGGCCTTGTTGATGAATGCGCTGATCATCGCCTCGGTAACGTCATAATCGGCCACCACGCCGTCATGCAGCGGGTGTTCGGCCGAAAACGCGTCGGGCGTATGGTTGATCATATTCTTCGCCTCATGGCCGACGGCCAGAACGCGATGCGTGCTTTTCTCTATTGCTACGACGGAGGGCTCGTTGACGACGATGCCCTCACCGGGGATTGCGACCAAAGTGTTCGCGGTGCCCAGGTCGATGGCCATGTCCATCGACGAGTTGCCGCCGAACCCTGAGAACAGATCCATGAATGACATACAGGCATACCCCTTGTGCTACGTTTATAGTGAGGTTTAATTTTAGCACAGCGCCCTGATGTGAATTTTACCTGCGCTGGTAAATCCATCATGCATTCGCATAACTGAAAAGGCCCCTCCCCCGCTGATGCGGGGAAAGGGGCCGGAAATTTCGCTCAGGCGAAAAGCTTAGGCGAAGAAGATGCCGATCTCGCGCTCAGCGGACTCGGGCGAATCGGAGCCGTGGATGACATTCTCGTCGACGGTCAGGCCGAAGTCGCCGCGGATGGTGCCAGGAGCCGCCTCGGCGCAGTTGGTGGCGCCCATGAGCTTGCGCATGGTGGCGACGGCGTTCTCGCCGGAAACGACCATCTTCACGACGGGGCCGGAGGTGATGTAGGAGATCAGGCCGTCGTAGAAGGGCTTGCCCTTGTGCTCGCCGTAGTTGGCCTCGGCCTCTTCCATGGAAACCATGCCGAGCTCCATACGCTCGATGGTCAGACCCACGCGCTCGATGCGAGTGATGATCTCGCCGATGTGACCGTTGCGCACGCCGTCGGGCTTGATCATGTTGTAAGTCTTCTGAACTGCCATTTTGTTGCCTTTCTTCTTGTTATTGACCAGCGCTTCGTACGTGAAGCGCAAGTAACCGAAAATACTGCGCCAACCTTAGGAATTCTGGCTGGCGAAATTGAGTTCGATGTTGCTGACCTTCCAGCCGATGCCATCGCGAGCGAGCGTCACCTTGTAATTAACAGTAGCGCCCTCCGAGCTTTTAGCCGTCACGTAAGCCGTCGACTCGTTCATGGACTTGTCAACCTGGTTGATGGTCGGCGAGGAATCCTGCACAAGCGAATTGGTCATGGAAGTGGCCGTGGTCGAGCTGACTTCGGAAGAGTACAGCGAAGAGGCGTTGCTCGGATCGGCGAACACCTGCTCAACAACGCTATTCTGCGTCGGGATGCCCCAGCCCTGCGTGTACAGGAACACGCCAGCGCCCAAAGCCACCAGAATAAGCACGATGAAGAACACCAGGAACTTCAAACCGACGTTGCGATGCTTACGCTCCTGACGGGCCACGCCGCGAGACCACTGCTCAAGCTCCTCATCCGAGGCGTTGAAGAAACGGTCGTCGCCGTCGGCCACGCCGAACTGGGCGCCGTCGCCGCTGTAGGGGTCGGCGTAGTAGAACGGGTCGGCCTGCTGATTGGCATACGGGTCCTGCTCAGCGAAGGGCGCACCGCCATCAGCGGAAACGTCGATGCCGGTCAGGTCAGCGCCGGCCGCCGCGCCGGCGGCTGCTCCTGCCGCGGCACCGGCCGCAACGGGGGCCATGACCTGCGTGATCTCGGAAGTGCCCTGGGCGACCGCACCGACGGCGCGCTGATAATCGACGCTCGCGGAGTCGGACAGGAAATACGTTTTATCGGCGATGGCCTCCTCGAAGGCGTTCACCGCCTTCTGCATTTGGCCGGACGCGACGTACGCCTGGCCCAAGCTGGCGTACAGGCGATTGCGCATAGCCGGCTGCATATCGAACTGAAGGGCGCTTTCATAAGAGGACACGGCGTCGTTCGGACGCGAAAGGGCCATGAAGCATACGCCCAGGTTCAGCAGGGCCTTCGTCGGGTCGGGGTTGGCCTCGTCGAGCGCGGCCTCGCGGAAAGCGACGCCAGCTTCAGCCGACTTTCCCATCTTCAGAAGCGCGTTGCCCATGCCCGTGTAGGCCTTGTAAGCAGAATCGTACTTCGCGTCGGACACTGCGGCCTCGAAATGCTCGACGGCGTTGTCGTAATCGTGCAGCGAAGCATAGGCCATGCCCATGTTGCAGTTGACGGCGCCGATGGCGTCATACGATGCATCGGAGAGCGCCTGCCCATAAGCGCGAATAGCGCCCTGAGGGTCCTTCAGCTTGGAAAGGCAGTTGCCGATCTGATGGTTCACCAGACCAAGCTCGCCGACAGCGGGAGGGAAAGCCGGATCTTGCAGGCACTGCTGATAGGCAGCGAGCGCCCCTTGATAGTCTTTCAGCGCATACGAAGTGCGAGCCTGCTGAAATAGTTGAGTGTTCATGAAAGTCCTTCGAATCCTTCGTTCATGCAGCGTTTATGGACGGATCGGCTACTCGGCCGCGTTCTCGATATCGATGCCCTCGATGACGTCGCCGACGCGAAGCTGACCGATGACGTCTTTGCCCTCGATGGTCTGGCCGAACACCGTGTAACCGGAGTCAAGCATGGGCTGCGCGCCCAGGCACAGGTAAAACTGCGAACCGGCGGAGTCGGGCATCTGGGAGCGAGCCATGGCGAGTGCGCCGTCAAGATGCTTGTTATTGGGGTTGGTGGAGTACTCTTCCTTGATGGTGTAGCCGGGACCGCCAGTGCCCAGCCCCGCGAACGGGTTGCCAGCAGCGGCAATGACCTGGTCGGAATCAAGGTCGCGCGTGTTGGGGCAGCCGCCCTGGATGACGAAGCCCGGCACATAGCGATGGAACTTCAGGTTGTCGTAGAAGCCCTTCTGAGCCAGCTCGACGAAATTGCCGACGTGGATGGGGGCGTCCTTGCCCGCGAGCTGAACGCGGATGGCGCCCTTCGAGGTTTTGATGACGGCGATCTCGTCGCCGGTCGGCTTATACTTAGGCGTGTACAGGGCCATTTCGTCTCCTTTTCTCAAGTGACGCGCACGAGCGGGAGCAGGTGCGACTTGCGAAAATGCTCGCGCAAGGCAAGCACGCTTTCAACGCATATGTTATGAAAGTTTAGCAGCATGCCATCATTCCAATTGCGCTTCGAATCACCGCCAAGCAAAAAAACGGCAAGAACGCACAAAAGAAGTTACCCAGCGGCAAGCCGCAAGAGCGGGTCGAGCTGTCCCTAACAGCGTACGAAGCAACTGGCCACTTCAACGTGGTAGGTTTGCGGGAACAGGTCCACCGGCTGAACGCTTTCCAGGCGATAGCCCACTTGTTCGAAACGGCGCACGTCGCGGGCCCAGGTCGCCGGATTGCAGCTGATGTAAACGACGCGGGTCGGGCGAGCGGCGGCAATGTCTGCCGGGACCCCGTCGGCCAAGCCAGCCCGCGGCGGATCGACGACCAGCGCGTCAAGACCGCCGAGCTCGGGAAGCTCGCGCGCCGCATCGCCGCCGATGACGTCGATGTCAACGTAGTTAGCCTCCGCATTGCGGCGAAGATCGCGCACCGAGCTGCCCGCGGATTCCACCGCGATAACGTCGGCGCCGGCCTGGCCC
>CAVBPP010000138.1:0-9529 GCA_963597295.1 Paratractidigestivibacter sp.
CCCTTTCGAAGGGTTCGAGTGCCAAGGAAATCCGCAAGGCTGCGCGAGATTCGCTGCTTCAGCTTCTGTGGGAACGCACGAAGACGCGCCCGATGACCGTCGTGAACTTGCTGGACGTTCAATAGGCTTTTTCAGGGCGCCTGCTTTTGCGGGCGCCTTTGCTTCATAATGGGAAATTCCGAAATGTCGACTTTTAGCTGATGCAAGGAGGTACCGTGGCGCGCGGGGCTCAAAATAAAACGCAAACGAAATCGAAGAGCCAAACGAGGAAAGCGACCGCATCGGGTTCGAAAGGGAAGGGCGCTGCCTCCTCGAAGCGCGCGTCGGGACGCGCGAAGGCCGCCGAACCCGCTGTCGAGCCGCGCATTTTCGACGAGCGCACGAAGCGCGACATCACCGGCGTGGCCATCACGGTGCTCGGCATCGTTTTGTTCGTTGCCGCCGTGGTGCCCACAAGCGCCGTCGTCACTTCGTTCGTTTCGCAGGCGTTGCACCTGACGTTGGGCCTCGGCGCATATCTGCTCCCGTTTTTCCTGGTGGCGGTTGGGGCGAGCTGCCTGTTCAAGCTTGACGAGCAGCGCGTTCCGCTTCGCGTCACCGTTGGCCTGGCGCTTGTATTCATCGCGTTACTGTCGCTGTTCTCGCTGTTCACGCCCGGCGTCAGCCCCGATTTCACCGACAATCTGTTCTTGGCTTCCGAGCTGACGGTGCGCGGCGGCTATGTGGGCGCGGGCATCGCCTGGGTCGGTTACAAGCTGCTCGGGCAGATTGTGAGCGCCGTCGTTTTGGTGGGCTTGGTCATCGTCGGCATCTCCATCATCGGGCTTTCCATTTCCCAGCTGATCGAGCGAGCGCGTGAAGGCGCCGCCGAGGATGGGGGAGAAGACGGCGAGTCCGTTGCTCCCGCCCCCGCATTCGCACGCATCCGACGCTCGTCTTCGAGGAATTCGGCCGTCGCCCGCGACCAAGCGTTGGAGTCTGCTCAGACGCAGGTCATCCAGCCAGAGACCGAGCCGCAGGAATCGCCTCGCCGTCAACATAAACCCGCCCGTTCGCTGGTCGGAGCCGGAGCCAAGCGCGCCTCTTCGGCCATCACCGCCGATGAGGCGCATGACGCCGCCGCTGCTGCACCGGCGGCCATAACCAGAAAGCTTGGCAAGCGATCCAAGGAAGAAGCCGCCCCGACGCAGGTTTTGCCGAAGCGTTCCTCGAAACCCGCCACGCCCGTGGCCACGCCGCGCCCCGAGCAGGGCTTCGAGTTGCCCTCGATGGATATGCTGTCGGTTTCCGCCGCGGCGTCGAAAGACCCCGCGATCGACGCCGAGCTCACCGAGACGGGTGCCTGCCTGCAGGAAACGCTCGAGGACTTCAACATCATGGCGAAGGTCGTCGGCTGGGTGGCCGGACCTACGGTCACGCTTTTCAAGGTTGATTTGCCCGCCGGCGTGCGCGTGAGCCGCGTCACGGCGCTGCAGGATGACATCGCCTTGGCGCTCGCTGCCCCGGGCGTGCGCATCTTCGCTCCCATTCCCGGCACTAACTACGTCGGTATCGAGGTGCCTAACCGCACCCGTCAGACGGTCCTTCTCGGCGATGTGATCAAGGATGCGCCGGAAGGTCCGCTGCAAATTGCCATCGGTAAGGACGTCGAGGGCCATTGCATCGTGTCCGACCTGGCCAAGATGCCGCATCTGCTCATCGGCGGCACAACCGGTTCGGGCAAATCGGTTTCCATCAACGCTATGATCATGTCCATCCTCATGCGCGCGACGCCCGCAGAGGTTCGCTTCATCATGATCGACCCCAAACGCGTCGAATTCACGCCCTACAACGGCATACCGCATCTGTACGTGCCCGTGGTCACCGAGCCGAAGGAGGCCGCGAGCGCGCTTTCCTGGGGCGTGGCGGAGATGGAGCGCCGACTGAAAGTGTTTTCCAAGGTGGGCGCCCGCAACATCGGGCAGTACAACGCAAAAGCGCAGGCTGCGAAGGACGCCGCGCGCGCCGCTGAAGAAGCGGGGGAGGAGCCGCCCGAGAACGATTTCGGCGATGAGCTTCCCTATATCGTGATCATCATCGATGAGCTTGCCGACCTTATGATGAACGTCGGCAAGGAAGTCGAGTTCTCCATCAGCCGCATCGCGCAGCTCGCCCGTGCGGCCGGCATCCACCTAATCGTCGCCACGCAGCGCCCTTCGACGAATGTCGTGACGGGACTCATCAAAGCGAACATCACCAACCGCATCGCGTTCAACGTGGCGAGCGGCATCGACTCGCGCGTGGTGCTCGACACGCCCGGTGCCGAGAACCTCATCGGCCTGGGCGACCTGCTGCTCAGCAAGCCCGAATACGCCAAGCCCATGCGCATTCAGGGTTGCTACGTTTCCGAGGACGAGATCAATGCCGTCGTCGAGCAGCTGCGATCTCAGGGCGAGCCCGAGTACCACTCGGAGATTCTCTCGACGAACCTCATCACGCTCGGCAATGCGCCCTCCGATGGTTCTGGTGGCTCCTGCACCGACGACGACCCGCTCGTTTGGGAGGCGGCCGACATCGTCGTGTCGAGTGGGCTGGGTTCAACCTCGAATATCCAACGCCGCCTGAAAGTGGGTTATTCGCGAGCGGGTCGTATAATGGACATGCTTGAGGAAAAGGGCATCGTGGGGCCGCCGAACGGCAGCAAGCCCCGCGAGGTTCTCGTCGACGCTATGGAACTCGAGACGCTTAAGGCGTTCGAGCAGCACGACGGCGACAACTAGGAGTTTGTATGTCACAGCTATCGTTCGGTGAGGTTCTGCGTGAGGCGCGCGAACGCAAGGGATTGGATATCCAGTCCGTTTCGCGGCGTCTGCGCGTGCGTCCCGATATTCTGCGCGCCATTGAGGAATCGGACTTCTCGCGATTGCCCGCTCGCGGCTACACTCGCAATATGATCAGCGCATATGCCCGTTTGGTCGGGCTCAATGCTTCCGCCATATCCGACATGTACCTCGATCAGCTTAACCTTCATCAGGTAAGGCTCGAGCGCAATCAGTCGGAATCGCCTGCTTACGTTTCCGGCCGTCGTTCGATCGGGCAGGGCGACTCGCATGGGCGCAGGTCGTCACGCGGGCGCGATACGCAGGGCGAAGAGGACAGAAGAGGTCGCCAGCGCGGCGAGGATATGGATGGTCGTCGTTCCTCGCGCCGCCCATCGCGAGATGACGAATTCGATCGCGATGGCCGCTCTTCCCGGCGCGGTCAGGGGGGCTCCCGCGGCGGATCCGGATCTTTCCGAGGAGGGTCCGGTAGGTCCAACCGTTCTCGTTCGCGCGATAATTTCGAAGGCACATTGGCTGTTCGCGCTGCTCAGGCTGAGGGTCGTTCCCGTCGCGTGGGAAATTCATCCGTCGGCAGCCAGCTCGGGAACATGTACTCCGGCTCGGTGAACACGGGCGGCGCGGGCAACCAGCGCACGATCGTCATCATCGCCGTTGCTATTATTCTGATCCTGCTCGTCATCGTGCTCGCCCTTGTCTTCGGCAATCGCGGCAGTGCGGCTCAGCAGGAAACCGCGAAGGTTCCCATCACGGGCGTAACCGATACCTCAGCGGATGGGTCGGGTACTTCCGAATCCCAGCAAACCCAGCAGACCGCTCAGGTCACCGTGCCCACCTCGGTCACCGTGGAATATAAACTGGCGAAGGGCAGCGACGCCTATGTGGTCATCACGCAGGACGGCACCGAGACCCAATCGATGTTAAGCGGTCCGGTTTCCGAAACGGTGCAGGTCAGCGGCACCTGGAGCTTGGCGACGTATGTTTCCGACGCCTTCACCGTTACGATGGATGGCAAGGCCGTCGAATTCACGACTGATTCGACCTCTGGAATGCCCACCGCAACCGTCAATTTCCAGGATTACCTCGCAACCTGGGCTGAAGAGCACCCGGATGTGAAGGTTGATCTGGGAACGTCAAGCTCGGGTAGCTCGACTACCGCATCGACTTCCACCTCAACGGCTTCAACCTCTTCCGGCACCTCTTCGACTGGAACGACCTCGACGTCATCGGGCACGGGCTCGACGACAACGACGAGCCGATAGGTCGAAGAACCGTGTAGCCGAGGGAGGCGAGCGTTTCGTCGATCATCGAAATCGTAGTTAACCGCAATTCGCGAAAGGATATCTAACATGGCAAAGGAATCAAGCTTCGACGTCGTCTCGACCGTCGACATGCAGGAGGTTGACAACGCCTTCCAGCAGGCGAAGAAGGAAATCTCGCAGCGCTACGACCTGAAGGACTCGGGCGCTGAGATTACGCTTGACAAGCAGAAGAAGACCATCACGGTGAGCGCGCCGGCCGATTTCGTGTCGCGCCAGGTCATCGACATCATCGGGTCGAAGCTCATCAAGCGCGGCATCGACCTGGCCGCCGTCAAGTGGGCAGACCCCGTCGCTGCCACCGGTCAGAGCGTGCGTGTGAGCGCCACCATCGTCGAGGGCATCGACAAGGAAACCGCCGGCAAGATCAACAAGGACATCAAGGCGCAGAAGCTGAAGGTCAAGGTCGCCATCGAGGGCGACAAGCTTCGCGTTTCCTCTGCCTCCCGCGACACGTTGCAGGAGGTCATCGCATTCTTGAAGGGCCAGGACTACGGTCAGCCCCTGCAGTACAACAACTATCGCTAGGTCTTGACGATGCCATACACTTTTTCCGCCGAGTTGCCGCCCTCCATTGCTTTCGTAACGATGGGTTGCGCGAAGAACGAGGTCGACTCGCAGCGTATGCAGGCCGAGCTACGCCGCGCGGGCTTCGCCATCGCCGAAGACCCCGCCGCCGCCGATGCGGTCATCGTGAACACGTGCTCGTTCATACAAAGCGCCACCGAGGAGAGCCTTGAGGCCATTTTCGAGGTTTCCGGCCTTCCGAACGTTTCCGCCGGAGCCGCCCTCATCGTCGCAGGCTGCATGCCGGCGCGTTACGGCGACGACCTTTCCGATGAGCTTACCGAGGCTGCTGCGTTCGTGCCTTGCAGCAAAGAAGACGATATCGTATCCGTTGCGGCCGCGGCCCTAGGCCTTGGCGAAGCCGAATTGGCCGCTTTGTCCTCGTCGTCGCTCGGCGCCGTGCCCGAAGGGGCCGTCGCTGTCGCCGGCTCGCGCGCCGTCTCGGCTTACGTCAAGATCTCCGACGGCTGCGACCGCTTCTGCTCTTATTGCACCATTCCCTACATTCGAGGTCGCTACCATAGCTTCCCGCTTGACGATATCCGTGCGGAGGTTAAGCGCCGTATCGACTCCGGCGTTCGCGAAATCGTTTTGATCGCGCAGGATACCGGCAGGTGGGGTGAAGACTTCGAGGAGCCTTCAAGCTTGGCGTTCCTTCTCGGCGCATTGGCCGCGGAGTTCGCTAACACGTGGTTTCGGGTCATGTATATCCAGCCCGAGGGCGTCACCGATGAGTTGATTGATGTCGTTGCCACCCATGACAACGTTTGCAGCTATTTCGACATCCCCCTGCAGCATGTGAAGCAGAATCTGCTGCACGATATGCGCCGCAAAGGCTCGCGCGACGAATACGTGGCCCTTATGGAGCATATCCGCGATCGTGTGCCTGGCGTGGTGCTGCGGACCACCCTTATCGCCGGATTTCCCGGTGAGACCGATGAGGATTTCGAAGAGCTTTGCGATTTCGTCGAAGAGGGCTTGTTCGATTACGTTGGTGTTTTCGCCTACTCACGTGAAGAGGGGACGAAGGCATTTGACCTGCCAGGCCAGGTTGACGAAGACGAGAAGGCTGATCGTGCGCAGCGCCTGCGCGATATCGCCGACGGAGTTTGCACGTCCCTTGTGGCGAGCCGCGTCGGCAACACCTACGATGTGCTCGTCGAAGGATACGAAGAGGATGGTCAGCTGTTCGGCCGCGCCATGTGCCAGGCGCCTGAGGTTGATGGCGTGACATACCTTGAATCCGGCAAACCGGGCGACATCGTCACCGTTCGCATAGCGGATACCCTGCTGTATGAGATGGAGGCAGACTAGCCTTGAGCTCGCTTCAAGTACAGAGCGCTCCGGAATCGACGACGCGTCTTTGGACCCCGGCGAACATCGTCACGCTCATCCGAATTTGCCTCGTGCCGGTCTTCGTCGTGGTGCTGGTGAGCCCCTGGCCCGAGTATTTCCAGCTTCCTGCGGTTGCTAACGACTCGAAAAGCCTGATAGCGGCAGGGATTTTCATTCTTATTTCCTGCACCGATTGGCTTGACGGCTATCTTGCGCGCAGCCGTGGGGAAGTGACCGATTTCGGTAAGTTCATGGACCCGCTTGCCGATAAGATCCTGGTCGTGGCCGCGCTGCTTGCGCTCATCGAGCTTGGGTCGCTGCCGAGCTGGGTCGCTCTCATTATCGTGGCGCGTGAGTTCATCGTATCCGGCGTTCGCATGGTGGCGGCCAGCAAGGGCGTCGTCATCGCCGCAAGCTGGTACGGTAAGTTCAAGACCGTGTTTCAGATGATCGCCATCGTGCTGTTCACCATTAAGGACAGCCATATGGTCGGATCGATCAACGATGCCATGGGCGACATCCTTTGGGTCGTCAGCTGGGCCGTTATGATCGTCGCGCTCGTGCTCACCGTGGTGTCGATGCTCGATTACATTTCGAAGGCCCGCGGCCTCATTGGACTTGGTTCTGCAGATGAAGGCCGCGATGGACATGACGACAACGAAGCCGATTCGTCTGAGCCGGCGTTTGATGGCTTAAACGCGCAATCGAATAACTTGGAGCTTGCGAGCCGTGTGCTGCGCCTTGCTCGCGAAAGTGGTAAGACTTTGGGCACCGCTGAGAGCCTTACGGGCGGTTTGATCTGCTCGTATTTAACCGCCGTTCCCGGTTCGTCGAGCGTTGTTCGCGGCTGCGTTGGATCATATATGGTTTCGGTGAAAGAGGGCGTCCTCGGGGTCGATGAGGATTCCATCGAACGCTTCGGCGTCGTTAGCGCCCAGGTTGCCGAGCAGATGGCCGCGGGCGGCATGAAAGCCCTCGGCAGCGATATCTGCGTTGCGGTGACGGGTATTGCCGGGCCCGGTGGCGCCGAGGAGGGCAAGCCCGTTGGCACCGTTTGCCTCGCTTGCGCGTCCGTCAATGACTGCGTTTCCGAGGTGAAGCATTTCGATGGCGATCGCGATGCCGTTCGTCAGCAGACGGTTTTCGAGGCGCTTTCAATGGTCGAGAGGGCGCTGAAATAACCCATCGAGCCTGTGGAATTTGCAACTTCTGTTGCCGTTCGTGGGTTTTTGTTCGTCTGATGATAGCTCTGACCCGGGGCTTTCCCTTAATGATGGGTGCTAGGTTTTCGCTAGCGACTCCGATGTGGCTTTGCGGTCATCGGCTAGATTTCTGCCGAGATTCCCTCATAACATAAGAAACGCGAACAAATGTCTTGACTAGAAAACATGTGTTCGTATACTATTGGAAAGCGAACAAAGGTTTCGTATCGCGAGAGGGAAGGTCCCTAGATGAACGACGAGAAAACGAAGATGCTCAAGGTCACCACCGACCAAATCGAATCGAAATTCGGCAAGGGCTCCATTATGAAATACGGCGATGGCGGCCATGATTTGAGCGTCGGCGCCATTCCGACCGGATCGTTGCCGCTTGACGCCGCCCTTGGTATCGGCGGCGTGCCACGAGGTCGCATCATCGAGATTTACGGCCCTGAGTCGAGTGGTAAAACCACGTTGGCGCTGCAGATCATCGCAGAGGCGCAGGCGCTCGGCGGAGTCGTTGCCTTCATCGATGCCGAGCATGCGCTCGACCCGGTCTACGCTGCGCGATTGGGCGTCGATGTCGATGAGGTGCTCATTTCGCAGCCCGACTATGGTGAGCAGGCGCTCGAGATCTGTGACATGCTCGTGCGCTCCGGCGCCATCGATTGCGTCGTTATCGACTCCGTTGCGGCTTTGGTTCCCCGCGCTGAAATCGAAGGCGAAATCGGCGATACCACCGTCGGCCTTCAAGCTCGCCTGATGTCTCAGGCCTTACGCAAGCTTGCAGGCTCCCTTTCGAAATCCAACACGACCTGCGTCTTCATCAATCAGCTTCGCGAGAAGATCGGCGTCATGTTCGGCAACCCCGAAACTACCACGGGCGGCCGCGCATTGAAGTTCTTCTCGAGCGTGCGAATTGATATCCGCCGCATCGATTCCATCAAGCGCGACGGCGAGATCGTGGGCAATCGCGTGCGCGCTAAGGTCGTCAAGAACAAGGTGGCCCCGCCGTTCAGGCAGGCTGAGTTCGACCTGATGTATGGAGAGGGCATTTCCCGTGAGGGCTGCATCGTCGATATGGCTGTCGAGGCTGGCGTGGCCAAGAAGAGCGGCGCTTGGTATACCTACGGCGAAGAACGCCTGGGCCAAGGCAGGGAAGCGGCGAAGAAAACGCTGCACGACAACCCTGACCTCCGCGATGAGCTCGAGACCAAAGTGCGCGAGGCGTTCGACATTCCTATCATCACCAAAGAGCAGGAGGACTTCGATAGCGTGTCTCCCGTTGCCAAGCCCAAGGGCAAGCGATAAGCATGAGTGCCGATAAGGGCGCCGTCATCGATGCTCTCCGAGGTGAAATCGCGCGCATCGAGCGTAGCGGCTCTCCTTCTTCGGGATTTGATGGCGGTCAAAGTAGGCGAGGAGGTTCTTCTTTGGCTTCTCCGATTAAAAACGATGAAGCGTTTCAATGGGTGACGTTTGCCGCCGATTCCGATGAATCGAGGGCTTTCAACAAGATCAAAGCTCTCGCATGCAGAAGGGAATACTCGCAAAGTTCGTTGAGAAAGCATTTGGCCCGGGGGGATTATTCCGACGAGGCAATCGAGTGTGCGATCGAGCGAGCTGTGAGGTGCGGCTTGATTAGTGACGCGCGGTTCGCCGAGGTGCTTGTTCGCTCGCGCATTTCGCAAGGAAAGGGCTTATCCGGCATCGCGAGGGAGCTGACCGACGAGGGAATCGACCCGTTTTCCGTACCGCAGTACGTCGATGCCGCCAATGGTTCTATCCCGAGTGAGGTCGATCGTGCTATTGAGGTTATCTCGAGGCGCCCTCCTCGTTCGAAGCATCCTCGGGAGTCTGCATATCGCAAGCTGGTTTCCAAGGGTTATTCAAGCTCCGTCGCCTCATCTGCTTCAAGGATTTGGTTCGAAAGCCTTTCTGCTGACTGATTTAGTGCAGTTGTTGGTGCTCGATCCGCTACTTGAAAAGTCGGCCGTCCTAGCGATAGCCGACTTTTTGATGTGCGGGTCTTTTCGATTTCTCCATAATGCCTTATCATAGAAGAGCTTGAGCTAAACGTGTCGGATTCGACACTTGCTATATATGAACAACGGTATACAAGACGTTTTCAGCGCGTGTACGCTCATGCCCGGTATGACCGGGTATTTTTATGTATGTGAACTATGAAACCCAACTATGAAACCCTAGATGAAAGGGGGGCTTATGGACATTATCTCCATTGTTATGCTTATCGTCGGCGTCGTCGTCGGCGTGGCTGTAGGCTTCTTCG
>CAVBPP010000139.1:0-9385 GCA_963597295.1 Paratractidigestivibacter sp.
GCTACTACGTCTACGCCGACAAGCACGCCGCCGTTCAGGGCTTCTCGTCGGACGGTTGGGACCATTTCACCACGGCATGGGGCTATGTCGCTCGCAATGTAACCAAGGACGCCGACGGCTCCTACTACCTGGCCGACAACGACGGCAAGCTTGCTTCCTCGGGCTGGGTGATCTCCAGTGCTTACGGCCAGGGCCTGCAGCGCTATTACGTCGATCCTGCCTCCGGCAAGCTTGCGACGGGCTTCTTCCAAGTTGACTCCAAGTGGTACTACGGCACTTCTGAGGGCTACGAGCTGCGCGGTAAGCAGATCGTCGGCGACGGCATGCTGCTGGCAGACAACGACGGCCTGCTGGTCGAGAACGTCGCCTCCGAGGGCTGGCTGGTTACCTACAACTACGACGACGACCTGCAGCGCTACCGCCTCGACGGTTCGTGCGAAGGCCACCTCGGCGCGCACCTTGGCTTCTTCACCATCGGCGGAAGCGAATACTATGGCCGTTACGACCAGGGCTACGAGCTGCGCGGCAAGCAGATCGTCGGCAACGGCATGCTGCTTGCCGACAACGACGGCCTGCTGGTCAGCAATATCACCTCCGAGGGGTGGCTGGTCACCGACAAGTACGACGGCGAGCTGCAGCGCTACCGCATCGATGGTTCCTGCGAAGGCCACCTGGGCGCTCATCTGGGCTACTTCGAGCTGGACGGCGACGGCTACTACGGCCGCTACGACACCGGCTACGTGGTGCGCAACGTCGTGTACACCGCGCCCGACGGCAGCAAGTACTACGGAAACAACGACGGCGTTCTTGGCGCCCTGCCCATCGTCAATCTTGACGTACCCTGCTTCAACCAATACGACGCGGGCCTGCCGACCGGCTGCGAATCCGCGGCGCTCACGTGCGTCTTGCGCTACTACGGCTTCGACCTTGGCGACTGCACCATGGCTGACGATTGGATTCCGCGAAGCGACTGGGATTTCGTCTGGTCTTTCTGGGGCAATCCGCATAGCTATTCGGGAGTCATGATCTGCTCGCCGGGCATCGTGAACGCGGCGAACAATTTCCTCAGCTCTTGCGGCAGCAATTTGCGCGCCTACAATGTTTCCGGGTCTTCGCTATATGACCTGCGCAATTACCTTTACGACGGCAACCCGGTCATCATCTGGACGTCGGACCACCAGGAAGAATTGAGCGATCCCGCCGCATGGCAGGATGGGTACACCTTCTATCCGGGCACCCATACCGTCGTGCTGAAGGGCTACAACCCCGACACCGACGAGGTTTACCTATGCGACACGATTGACGGGTACACAACGTGGGATAGGTCGTATCTGGAAGGTATTTTCGCGACCAACGGCCAGCAGGCCGTCGTCATCAAGTAAGGACGCATCACGCGTCGCGCGTCAACCCGCGCGACGCCCCATAAGCCAGCGCCGCTGCCGAGCAGAACGCATCCACGCTTCCGACAAGCAGCGACGCAAGCCAACAAGAATTAACCTAGCTAGCCTAATTCACGATGGCACGCTGTCCTATTAAAATTGCAGCTGTAATACGGGTCTCCCGCAGAGAAGAAACTGGGGTATCGGGACTCGAACGTATTCCGCTCGCTGTCTAGGCGAGCGAGCTTTTCGGGAGTCTGCTCGTCGTAGCCACGCGATACGGATTCGTAGTGGTACAGCACCGCCCTGGGCTCCACAACGTTGACGTAACCCCTTTCGCGCACCTTCAGGCAGAAATCCACATCGTTAAAGGCCAGGGGGAATCCCTCATCAAAACCATCCACGCTACGGAACACTTCACGACGCACGGCTAGGCAAGCACCTGTAACCGCCGACACGCAGCGAGGAAAGCGAAGAAGCCCGAAATACGCATTGGTATTGGAGGGGCAAAGCAGGTCCGTATGACCGGGGCCCACCTTCAGAATGGCCACACCTATGTGCTGAATGCCCCCGCTGGGATACAGCAGCTTCGCACCCACGCAGCCAACAGTTTCCCGCATCAAATGGCCGGCCATCCGCTCCAGCCAACAAGGCGAGAGCACCTCGGTGTCGTTATTGAGAAACAGAAGGATATCGCCCTTCGCGGCACTGGCGCCCAGGTTGCAAACCGCGGAAAAATTGAAAGGTTGATCATAGGCAACCACGCTCAGGTTGGCATAACGCTGCTTAGCCTCATCGTAGAACGCGAAAGTAGATTCCAACTCGCTGTTATTTTCCACCACCACTACCTCGAAATTGGGGTACGTGGTCTCCCGGTAGATAGATTCCAGGCAGCGTTCCAAATAATCGATATGGTCTTTGCTCGGGATAATAATCGAGACGAGCGGCGGCTGGTCCGGAAGCTCGTAGGCCACATCATAACGAGCCTCTTGGTCGCTGCGGCAAATCACCTCGGCGTCCACTCCGAGCCCATCAAGATACCCTTGCACGACATCACGGCATGCGACGCGCTCGGCCTCGCCCACGGCAAAGTAACCAGAATCTGGCGTTGAGCCGGGGCGCCAATGATACAAAACCTTTCGCGCATGGTAAACGTTACGGGCAACCCCCGCGGCCCCAAGGGTCAACGCCCAGCGATACGCCCCTGCTGATTCTTCTTCGGGAAGAACGCCCAAGGCGGCCACGCACGAAGCGCTCACCGTCAGCATATCCCTCACGTAATTGCAAGAAAGAAGCAGGGTGCCGTCGAAGTCGGGCTTCAGCAGGCCGTCAACGTAGCAATCCCCCGCCAGCTTGTCCTCGTCGCAATACAGCAAGTCGGTTTCCGGATAGCTGTTCACGCCCTTGACGTACTCGAATAGAATATCAGGCTCCAAAACGTCACCCTGGCCCAAAAGGCACACGAAGTCGCCTTTTGCGGCGCGGATGCCGGCATTGGCCTGCGCTGCGTATCCGCGTCCCTCCACGGGCTCTAAAAGCTTTATGCGCGTATCCAACTCGGCCATCGTCTGAGCAGACTGGTGCAGCTGATCAGAATCCCCGGCGGGCAGAACCAGCAAGAGCTCGAATCTCCCGTAAGTTTGGCCCAGCACGGAAGCAACGGTTTTATCGAAATGCTTCGCTGCGGCGCCGCATTGGGGCATCACCACCGAAAACATCGGCTTGATCTCAAACGATGCGCCTTTCTGCAGCTCAAGCTCTTCATTTTTGGCTCTATGCCTGTTCAAAAACCAATCCTGGTAGCCGGCGCCCTGGCCAGAGCGGCCAAACATGGCGGCATCGGTCTCCTGCTTGAGTGCCGCAAGTTTCGACGGCGAAAAGCATGCAAGGCCAGCAGGCAAGGCAGCGTCGTCGAACCTCACCCAAGCCGTATAGTCGGATACGGCGTCAGGGACATCGCACGAAAGCTCAATATGACGAATTCGGGGGCTAGCCCCATCGTGACCCGCAGAGAGAGAATCGTGCAAGACGGTAAGATTGCCAACGGGCACTTCCTCACCGCTTTCCGCCACAAGGCCGAACCTGAAACCGGACATTGCGTTGGTTTCCGAAGGCGCCTGAATGATGAAGTAAGTCGTGCGGACGCCCTTTTCCTCGTCAAGCACCGCGAATGTGCTGGAAATGGAAGCAACATCGGGGAGAGGGTTCCTGTCTATGTTGCGGACGGAATTTACCTTATTGTTTCTCAAAAAGGTGTTGGCCTTGGAGCTTAGCGCCGAGCGGAAATGAGAAACGGTCTCGCTCGCTGAAGCAACGCAAACGCCGGCGGAGTCGCAAACCGAAACCTCCACCCTCTGCGAACAGGAAAGCGTCGCCAGAATAAGGACATAGGTTCCATTAGGTAGACCATGGCTGGTAACGGCGCAGGGGGCATCGCCGTTAGAGGACTTGGCGCAAGCGCGGACATAACACCCATCTGGCGCATCGACATGAACGAGCTGAAACACTTCCCCCTCGCCGCGGGTAATGCCGCCGAACCGAATAAGCCCCAAAGCGTCCTCACTTCCCCGCCGCGGGGCCCTGACGGGCCGCACGACGGCAATCTTTCTAGTCGCAGACTCGCCAGGCGAGCATTTCCTTGTCGGCATCTTCGAAGGGGATGGATCCGTCGATGAACGAAACGTCGCTAATGGCCTGGGCATTCGCGTCCAGGAAGTCGAGCCCCTGGGCCATGCCGTCCAGGCTTTCGTGGTCAAGCAGCAGCAAGGCGCCGTTTTTGTTGCCGGCGTAGCAACCGCTCCACAGCAAGTACGGCCACTGCGACAGCGACCACGGGGCAACCACCAGCTCGCCCGCGCCCGCTTCGGCCTTCTTGGAATTCTCGCTCAGCACCACCTGGGGGGTGACGACCACAGCATCGGTGCCGGCGGGAAGCGCAGCGGCAACCGAGCTGGCCATGGCCTCGCTCGAGCACAGAGTGCGCTTGGCGGCGCAAGAAACCGCCAGCTTAGAAGCGCCGGCAGGTGCAGTCCCGTCGCCGGGGACACCGGTGAAGGCGAACAGCGGCACTCCCTGCGAATACAGCAGGGGCATCATCGAAATTGATTCGCGAACCTCGTCGAACTTGACGGCAGCGATGGTCTGACCATCCCAC
The DNA here is from genome assembly GCA_963597295.1 of Paratractidigestivibacter sp. Lineage (GTDB taxonomy): Bacteria > Actinomycetota > Coriobacteriia > Coriobacteriales > Eggerthellaceae > Senegalimassilia. The sequence continues at coordinate 4,534 of CAVBPP010000139.1, forward strand.
AGGCCCCGGGCCTTGCCCGATTCGAACACCTGCAGGCAGTAATCTTCGGCCGACTTTCCCGCGCCGTCTTCCATGATCACCTCGGGTTTCCAAGGCAGCTGGCCCAGCTCCTCGTCAACCCACTGGACGGAGCCCACGACGTCGAACACGACGATCTTCTTGGGCGTCATCTCGTAGAGCATGCGGCCCACCGCGTCGCTCATGAAATCGCTTTTCACCGACACCAGCGGCGCCCCAAGGGCACCGGCTGCGCTGTTGGCCACCAGCGCGTTCAGGTGCGAGCTGTCCACCGCAAGCATCAAGGTTTCAACCTGCTTGCCGCGATACAGCTCAGACGCGGCCTTCACGCTTAAGCTGGTCGGCGAATCGGCGGAAAGGGTTTTGAACTTGATTTGCTCCTCGGCCTTGCCGCTTTGTACCAGGGCGTCGAAAATGCGCTGCTCGGCCTCGGGCGATCCGACGCGACCGCCCAAGCCGCCATAGGCGCGGCACACCAGCGACGCGTCGCCCAGCAGGCGCTCGTGGCCCTTTTCGATCCAAATGGCCTTGTTGCACAGGCGTTCGATCTGCTCGTTGCTGTGCGAGACGATGAGCACCGTCACGCTATGCTGCTCGATAAGCTCGGCGATGCGGTCCTCGCACTTCTTCTGGAACCTAAAGTCGCCGACCGAAAGCACCTCGTCAACCAGCAAAATCTCCGGCACGATGACCGTGGCGATGGCGAATGCGATGCGGGCAACCATGCCCGATGAGTAGTTCTTGAGGGGCATGTCCAGGAACTTCTCCACCTCGGCGAATTCGACGATCTCGTCGAAGTTCTCGTCGATAAACTGCCTGGAATAACCCAGAAGCGCGCCGTTCAAGTAAATGTTCTCACGCGCGGAAAGTTCCATGTCGAAGCCGGCGCCCAGCTCGATGAGCGGCGCGATATTGCCGTTGACCTGGCATGTTCCCTTGGTGGGCTCCAACACGCCGGCGATGATTTTCAGCATGGTGGACTTGCCCGAGCCGTTGGTGCCCATGATGCCGTACACGTCGCCCTTGCGCACCTCGAACGAAACGTCGTCGATGGCCCTGAACTCTTCGAAGAACAGCTTGCGCTTAGCAAGGGCCAGCGCGTATTCCTTCAGGCTGTTCATCTGCTCGGAGGCCATGTTGAACGACATGGAAACATGATCGACCTTGATCATGACCGGGCGCTTGTCTTCAGATTCGCCCTCCTGCTGAAGAACCAGCTCGGAAGTGTTGACGTTTTCAGGCATGAGCAACCCGCCTTACGTGTAGAGGATAAGAATGCGATTTTACATGCAAATTCAGATTTTAGCCCATGGGAGGCGGAGCCGAGCCGTCTCCATTAAAGGAGCGGGGTGAAGAAAGTGCAGCACGGCGCAAGCTATTTCAGATTGCAAAACGATACACACTAAAGCAGAAAGCAAAAGCGCCGCCCCTATAGCTGGGACGGCGCTTCCGGCAGCGTTCGGGATAAATTCAACCAAACAACCCGTAACGCTAACCTATGTAAATAATTTCTTTTTTGACACGTCTATTGTTGTGCAATACGATTTAGTTCTTCCTCAGTGGCATAAGCCCAAAAGCCACTTTCGGCACTCCAGCCCAAACCTCCTATAAGAAGAGCATATTCGGTCATATCGACAGTGAAGTGATGCGCGCTGAGAGCAGGGTTGTATAAGCGAGCAACTTGTTCTGCGTGCCCAAGTGCAATGCCAGAAGAATCCTCGGCAGAATAGAAGGCAGGCTGACCACCGAAGTCGTACACCCAGCCGTGGTTGGCCACCAAATCATCTGCCTCCGCCTTGTCGGTAGTGTAATGGTGGCTCATCTTGGTGAGCGCGCCCAAGCCCGCATTGTACAGGCGGTACACAGGCTTGCCGCTAGTGGCAGGAGAAACCCAAGCATCGCCCTCTTGCTGCCAGTTGTGCTTAGTGAGGCTCTGGTACTCGGACTTGTCGGTGGTGAACAGGTGCTCGCTGGTGATGGTGTTGTACATGCGGTAGACGTACTGACCCTCAACCTGCTTAGCGCCACTTTCCTTAGAGCTAATGGTATGACCAGTATTCTGCTCGTGATAATACCAGCTATGACGATCCTGCCCAGAAAATTCTTGCCCGCAGTTGCCGCACTTAAAGGTACTGCCCGTAACAGTTATGCTTTCCGTTGCCGCCGCACTGTTAGCCAGAGGCCCGCAAGTCAAGGCCAAGGCAAAAGCTGAAGCCGCAAAGGCGATCAAGGCCAAGATGCCCAAGCGGGCACGGGCCGATTCCATTCTTTCCATAATTTTTCCTTCCTCCGCTGGCCAAGCAGAGGAACCGACCGCCCAGCCATTTGAACCTTACCCTGTTTTTTCAGGATGCCCCGAGGTTACCCCCCCCCCAACCCCGCAGGTCAAGGGGCAATAACTCGAATTGGCAAAAAACTGACTGGTAGAACCTGTGATGGCAGCCAAGGCGGGCGTTTGCAGGAAGACAAAGAGGAAGACAAAGGGAAGACAAAGGGACACTCCTAATGTCTTGCCAGCGTTTGCGGGAAGCTAGAGCGGACGTTTGAATTTGCCCGTGAACCGCCGGCGATTGAAGAGGCTGTTCGAGCCGATTGATTAGGCCAGTGTCGCGCTTCGCGCTCTTTTAAGCGGTGCGAGCTAACGCTTCGCACCCACGAAGTCTTGCTGCATGGGTTGCCCAGCAACAGAATTCCGTAGGTTCGAGCGAAAGCTCGAACAGCAATAAAGCAGGTTGTGCAAGCAACCGTCAGACTTTTGGCCGCAGGCAGAACGATGCATCCGCGGACACCGAAGGCAGAACGCATATGCGAAAATGCCGGCATATCGCAATCAACCCCCTAGGAGCACCGCTAGACCTTAACTACTCAAACGATAGCGCCTATCTGGGCTGTTCTTAGTCCCAATCGCCTCTAGCACGCCCTCTTCCAAAAGCCTATTGATATACTTTCGCGCCGTCTTCGCGCTCATCCCCGCGGCGTGGGCGACTTCGGAGGCCTTTGCGCTGCCCCGCCCTCCAAGAAACGCGATGATGGCCTCCTCCGTGTTCGCCCCCGAATAGCTCTCGCTCTCCTCCGCCGTCATTCTCCTATGACGAATCATCAGCTCGAACTCATCAAGACCGCTTTGGACGATGGGACGACCGAGAAGGGCCTCTTCAAGCTCCCGGTTGATGGTGGGATACCCAGAGCCCCTGTTTTCCACAACGTGTCCGGTGCGGCCGTCGTAGTCGGTATAGGGAACATCCTCGAGAATGCGCGCCAAAAACTGATTCCTAGACGCCGTGCCGCCCTTCGTCCCCAGCTTATCGACGGTCAGCGTGCCGAACAGGCCGCCGGGGTTTGAGATTTCAAGCCGATCGGGGTATAAGTCAACCATAACCGGCGTGCCCATCGCATCGAGCGAGTAATCCCGATGCATCAGCGCATTGGCGACTGCCTCGCGGATGACCGCAAGGGGGTAGTCGGGCACGTCCTCGCGCAGGCCGCCCTTCACGATGGCGCCATGCTTGATGTTCCTGGAAACGGCCCTCACCGCATCAAGAACCATAACGGGTATGGGCCCGTCGATGTTCAAGGAGTCGATGAACCTGCTGCCTCCTGCCGAAAGATCGCCTTTCACCGAAGTCGGGTACCTGGTAAAGACGACGTTCAAACGGGGAAAGAACTTCTGCGGGTATTTCCCCAACGCAAGCAAGCCGGCGACGGTCGGCCTCAAAGTGCCGCTATCGTCAAGCGAAACGACGCGCCTGTTCGCCATGAGGTCATCGTCGGACATCGCGTCCGTGCGCCCTAAAGACGTGGTCCTGACCCGTGAAATCCATCCTGCGACAAGGGATTCGTCCAAATCGTCAATCTCCGCATCGGGCACGATAGCCGAATCGTTCTGCGCGATTTTGTGCTGGTTTTCAACGAAGCGGTCGATTTCGTAGCGGGACATCTTGTGATCACCGTCGCCGGTGCGAATGTACGAACCCTCCATTTGGCCATATTTCCTAATGTAGCAAGGCTTTTCCTTGGAAGGAGCTTCGGGGACGTTCGCAACCAGGATAGGTAAGCCCTCGAACGTTAAAGCGCGAATGTCTGCGGCCTGCGGCGGAAACACCAGCTCCCTTGCAGCCTGCGCGCAATGCGCTTGAAGCGTTTTGATGTCAAGGTTCGCAACCGCATGAAACCCGCCTTTTTCGGCGATGCCGAAAATCAAGACGCCGCCGGAGGTGTTGGCAAAGGCGGAAATGGTGTCGGGGGTGCTTTTCGGGAAACCCCCAGCGGCCGATTTGAGCTCAAACTCGGTAAGATCGGTGCCCATCGAGCGCATCTTTTCAACCGCAAGCGCAAGTTCTTCATCAGTAGTGATAAACATCTCGGTATCCAACTCCAAGGTCTGCAATCTTCCTAAGTTCCAAAGTATACTTCCTAAGTTCCAAGATTCGCGCCAGAGCTGAAGATTATCGATAAGACGCAAGAGTGCAGAATAAATACTACTTTTACTGCAAGGATGCTGGCATCAATCCTCAATTTAACTGTGCACTTGGGAAAGTGGAGGTTCCTAAGTTCCACAGCGGATTCCCCAGCAAATCCGCAATGTGGAGTCACGCCAATTCCATCTGGAAGGCAAAGAGGCGCCCCTGATACCTTGCCGGCGTTTGCAGGAGGCCTTGCGTTTCGCACCCACCAGCTGTCTTGTCGCGCAGGTTAACCTGCAACAAGTTTCGTAGGTTCGAGCGAAAGCTCGAACATAAATAGGCAGGTTGCGCCAGCAACCGTCAGACTTTTGGCTGCAGGGCAGAACGAAACGGGGCGGAGCCGCTTGGCCCCGCCCCGTTCGCTTCCTCAG
>CAVBPP010000140.1:0-9339 GCA_963597295.1 Paratractidigestivibacter sp.
GGTGACCTCCATCCCCTCGACCCAGACCTCCGACGTTGAGCTGTGGGCCAAGTGGAGCTTTACGGTTAAATTCGATTACGGTCGCAGCACTCAAGCGGGTTCTTCCCAGGCGGTGGCTGGTGGAAGCACCTTGACGCTACCCGACGACCCCGTACTTACCGGTTACAACTTTGCTGGTTGGACGACGGACAGCGCTGGGCAGAATGCTTTTGATTCTTCTAAGCCCATCACCTCAGATTTGACGCTTTATGCGCAATGGAAAAAAGCGATTAAGGTAATTTTCCAAAAGTACAAGTCCACTACTGAAAAAATAGCTAAATATTGCGACATCGACGGTAATCTAGAACTTCCTTCTGATTCTCTTTGGGACGGTTACGTAGACTCTAGATTCAATGGCTGGAATTCTTCATCTGATGGGTCAGGTACGCAATATGCGGCTACTGCTGGATCGATTCACTTCTCGTCCAACACCACGCTTTATGAGCAGAGGCAAGAAAAGGTATCGATCAAGTTTTACTGCGGCATCAATGGTAGCCAATTGGCAAATTCTTATTATTTCAAAGGTTTCCCTGGCGAAACGATTTCAAAAGGAATATTGACCTCTTATGACTCCGAAGGGAAGTACCTCGGCGTTACCGAAGTCGACTACACCGGCAAGCTCCCCGATCACGTTACGGATGAGGACTTCGAATTTCTAGGCTGGTATAAGGGCATTTCATATTCTTCTGATATTGGCGATGCGAAACCCTTAACTGATGCTGACTTGCCCACGGTGTTTCCTGATTCTTACACTGCGTATTACGCGGTTTCAAAAAAGAAGCCACAGGACGACAGCGCTCCTGTGAGCACGGAGAAGATCGATCTATACGAGCTACTTGTTAACGCGCAGAACAATAATGACAACTGCTATCTTGACTATCAGGGGGATTACTATCTTTCCAAGTCGTTCGATGGCTTTACTCACAATTTGATTATTGGCACAAGCTCAAGCAATAAGGCGAATACGGGTACGTTCAATATTGATTTGCAGGGAAACACGATATCTTTTGGTAGTTCTACCAGCTCAAAGGTTAGCGACTGCTATTTTTACGTTGCGGCTAGCAGCCAAATCAACAAAACCGTCGTTAATATCACTAGCACCGATGGGTCTGGCAATGTTAAAGATGGCGGTGCGTTGAAGTTTGTCAACGGTGGTAAATTGCTTGTTGGCACGGAATCCAGCGCGGCGAGCACAGAGAGTTCGAATCTGTCATGTTCTTTAACGAACGTTGATATCGAGAAAACCTTTACCCTGTCCGACCAAGTGTCTAATTTCTGTTATCAGGGTGCCATCTGGTCTCAGGGCGCTACCTCTATCAATTCCTGCGATATTTCGGTCGATTTGTCTACGCAGCAGGCCAATGGCTCGTCTTCGGATGTTCAACGCTATAACTCTGCGTGTGCTGTTTCGTTGTTCGGACAATCTTGCTCGATAAAGGATTCGTCTGTATCCGTTAAAACAGCTGTTTCTGCGGCGACTGGCGTATCGGAGGAAACGATTAATGCTGTAGGTCTTTATTTGGCTTATGGCGATTACGCGTTAGATGGCGTTCGGCTTAATGCTCAGGCGCAGGGCGGTTCTGCATATGGCGTGATTTGTCGAGGCGCAAGCACTGTTATTAACAATAGCTTCAGCGTGAAAGCTTCGGGATCGTCAAATGCTGATTGCGTATCGGTTGGCGTTTTGAACATAATGAATGGTCTCGGTTCGAACAGCGTTTACGCAAATGCTGGATCTGCGGTAAAGCTTAATTGCGAAGTTTCTTTCGAAGGTAGTTCGCAAAACGCTTCGTATGCCTTACTGAGCGACAAAGTAACTAATGATGCAAACTTCGCTCCATTTGTTTTGGACTCGGGATTTACTAAGACCGGAAAAGCTTTGCCTGTAGCGATCGGTATGAATATCGACTCCGGTACTGACTCGGGGGCGTTTAATTGCGACCCGGTCGTCCCATCTAAGGTGGCTTCGAACGCAAATGCTGCGGGAACATATGCTGCCGCATTCGCTGACGGAGTGGCGGATCGGTCCTCTCTGACGTCTAAGTTGTCAAATGGCGTTTCCGGAGTTAAGACTGAAATTATCGCTGATGATAACGGGGCCGTTTTCGCCGCTAAGCAAGAGGTGACTGCCGCTCATATCGTGCGCGGAGACGAAACCGTTAAGTTCTCTTCTCTCGAGGCCGCAACCGCTGCCGTAAAGGAAGGCGAGACGATCGTCCTTGATGCCAACATCGACGGCGTGGCGACTATTGCCGATGCGGCCGATGGTTCGCAAAAGGGCATCAGTTACTCCATCGACTTGAACGGTAAACATGTTGGCTGCATTTCCAGCAACTCTTCCGCTAACGCCACCGTGCTTGATTCGCAGGGCGCCAATGCTTTGACGGGTGCCTCCGACGGCAAGCAGACGTCTGCCGTTGTGCAGAGCGGCGCTGGCTCGCTGACGATTAACGTTGGCGTTTCCATTCAGAATGCCGAGGGCGTAACGAACGGCATTCTGGTTTCGAATGAAGCAGGCAAGGTTATCCTTAACGGCGCGGCGCTTAGCGTTGCTGCGAATAGCGGCACGGCCACCGGCGTTAAGGTTGAAGCCGGCTCCTTCGAGGCAAACGCCGGAAGCGTTACCGTTTCCGCTGCTGATGGCACTGCCATCGGCGTTGCCGCTTCTGGCTCCAAGAGCTCCGCTACCGTGTCGGCTGGCTGCAAGGTTGCCGTTAGCGGTTCCGGCTCTTCCTTGGTCGGCGCTTCCGCTGCCAATGCTGCTAGCGTAAACATTGATGGCAGCTCGGTGAGCGTTGCCGGCGTTAAGTCTGGTACGGCTGCTCGAGCGGTTTTCGCGAGCTCCTCTATCGCGAACGTTGTCAACGCTAAGCTGTCGATTACGGCTGATGATGCGGTTGCCGACGACCAGAAGGCGAGCCTTGATGCTTGGGGCGTCTACTCCGATTTCTCCAACGTGAGCCTTTCCGGAGCTTGCACGTTCGATATGCCTCGCGATGCCGACATCTATCATTCCAAGAAGGCTTTGACGATCGCGGACGATTTCGTGCTGAATGGCGCGGATAAGCTGTACGTGCAAAGCTCGAACCTGAGCGACCGCGTGTTTGCGCAGCCTGCCACCTCTGCTTCGTCTTTGGCCGATAAGGTTGGCATGTTCGAGCCTGCTCCCGTTGCGGGCAACGAATATGCTGATTGGGAAGCCATCGCAACCAGCGGCTCTCTTGCGTGGAGCCACGACGTAGTTGCAAGCGTGGTGCGCGTTGGCACTGTTGTTGGAAATTACACTTCGCTTTCGGATGCTATCGCCGCCGCGCAAGATGATGACGTTGTCTCGATGCTTTCCGATGCGACGACGTCCGACATAACCATCAACAATGCGATTACGCTTGACCTGTGCGGTAAAAACGTTTCCATCGAAACGGCCTCGAGCTACGCACTTACGGTTAACTCTAAGTTTGTGTTGAAGGATTCCGCCGATACGAAGGGCTCGCTTTCTGCGGTTCTGACGGGTGCCAACAACACTGCGCATGGCGCTCATCTTGTCGAAGATGCTTCGCTGTCCATTGACGGCGCTACCTTCCGCGTCGACTATGCTGGCAGCACTGACATCGATACCTTGGACGGCGTTTTCATCGCCGGTACGAATGGGGACGACGTTAAGGCGTTCTCGATGTCAAACGGCGCTAAGCTTGTCGTTGGCGAAAGCGCCACCGCTTCTAAGACCGTGGCAATCGCCAAGGTGCAGGGCGTCGAATTCTCTGCTGCCAAGGCTTCGGTGGATATCGCCGATGGTTGCTCCGTTGTCGTTAACAACCCGAGCACGAAGCTGACCACGGTGAAGCCTTCCGGTTCTATCGGCAGCATGGCTTCCGAGGATGCATTCATTCAGAAGTTCGAAGACATTCAGGATTCCGACCTTTACCAGCAGATTCTTGCGAAGTTCAAGGTGTCTGCCAAGCTGGATAATGCTAGCTCGGGCAGCTATGGTTCCTCTTCCGGCTACGGCGCCATGGTGTACTACGCTGCGCCTATGACGCTCGACGACGGCACCAAGGTGTGGGCCTTCTCGAAGGTGCTCTCTTCCGAAGAGGCCGGCAAGTCCGAGAATATCGTCCCCGAGGTTATCTACACGCTTTCCGATTATCAAACCTGCGGCGATGCCGTGGGCATTGCGGCGGGCGCCACCAGCACACAGGCTTCTGCCGACGTTGCGGGTAGCGTTTCGGCTACGGCTGCCATGGGCAACGCCTATGCCGTGAAGGCGCTTGCGAGCTCCACGTGGACGCTCGACGGTGCTTCGCTGTCCGCTACCACCAACGGCACCGGCACGTACCTGAAGAACACGGGCAATGCGCCCGACTTGAAGGACGAGTTGGGCATCAAGGTTGCCATGGGCAGCTACGGTTTCAACTTCTACGGCAGCTCAAACACCTACGAGGTCGTGGAGTCTCAGTTCGAGGCCGCGGCCATTTACGGCGGCCAGGATGTGAAGAAGCAGAAGGGCGAGCCTTCGATCACGCTTTCGGGCGCGACGAAGCTTTCCTCGCAGGCCGCTTCCGGCACGGCAGTCGACGTGAAGTGCGACACCGTGACGCTGAGCGACACCTTCACCGCCGATGCCGGCAGCGTTTCTGCAACCGGCTTTACGGGCTCCATTACCTGCAACCAGACGTTCGCGAAGGCTGCGGGCGAGGGCACGCTCAGCGATGCCCAGGTGGCTGCGTTCAAGTCCGCCGACAGCAAGTTCATCGCCGTCAAGGCCGAGGATTCCAAGAGCGCATACTGGGATTACGGCAGCTTGGCCGAAAGCGCCAAGGTGACCTTTACCGGCGGCAAGGATGCCGACGGCAAGGACATTGCCAGCGCCACCGTCGAAGCGACCCAGGGCGAGGCCATGGGCGATGCTGCCAAGGGCGTTACCACGCCTTCCGATTACACGGATTCCACCACCGGAATCACGTATAAATTCGTGGGTTGGAAGACCCTGGTGAAAAGCTCCACCGATACCACCGTTTCGGGCAGCTCCGTTCTGGTCAACCGCGTGTACGACCCGGCCTGCGTCGGCTCCTACGCGCCCATTTCGGCTGAGAACACGCTCACGGCCTATTACGTGGCCGTGAGCAGCAGCCAGAAGCTCGTCACTTTCAAGGTCGACGACTTCGTGTACGCCTATGCCGCTTCCGCGGGCGATACTCCGCGTTACGACACCGCGTACAACACTACGGTTGGCGGCGCCACTTCGACGGCCACCGTGCCCGGCGCGAAGGTCGAAAGCGGCAACCGCTCCGCCTTCGCCGGCTGGCACACCGGCTATGCCGATGTGGCTTCCGGCACCTATCCGTCGGTTGATTACAAGTCGGGTTCCGTACTGCCCGATGTGGCCGACGACGTCGTTTACACGGCGTGCTTCGGCGAGCCTTCGCTCATCGACGTTGCCGTGACGCTGCATTACTACAGCATGTGGGACAACAAGAACTGGACCTATAACACCACGACCACCTCGTCCGATAAGGCCTGCCAGGTTGTCGTGAAGTACGGCACCGACTTCAATGACGTTACCAAACTGAGCGGTGTGTCCAACGGTTCGTACTTGAAGGACGGCAAGCCGGTCGATTCTGTGCTCAAGAACCAGGACGGCACTTACAGCTCCGCCAAGTTCCTTGGCTGGGCTCTGCGCTACACCGACAAGGGCACTACCGACGATGCCGGTAATTGGGCACTCGGTTACGACCTGCCTGGCGCCGGCAACGGCGCCACCGAGTACTACGCCATCTACGACACCACCACGGCAAACGCCAAGGTGAGCTTCGTGGGCGCCAATGGCGAGTCGGTCGGCTCCGCCACGGTTTCCAGCTCGGGCTCGCTTTCCGACGCCCTTGCGGCCGCAGGCTCCATGAACATCGAAGCCCCTGTGGGCAAGGTGTTCAAGGGTTGGGCTGCCAAGTCCGATTCCGAGACATGGATCACCAGCCCCGATATGGCGGTTCTGTACAAAGCTGATAGCCTCACGCTTCCCGAGAAGATCTCAGGCGAAACCGAGGTTTCGGTGACGTACTATGCTGTGTTCGGCGACCCCGATCCGGTGACCGTTACCCTGCATGCGGGTGAGGGCACCAACTGGAAAACCGCCGACAAGTCGATTGCAGATGTCAAGCCGCTCGCGGCCATCGACTCCGATAAGCTTTCTGACTATGACGCCCCGTACAAGGCCGGCTACGTGTTCAGCAATTGGAGCACTGCCTCCGATGGCACCGGTACTGCCTTTGCGCTTGCGACCGACATCGTGCCCGTCGGCGGCCTTGAGCTGTGGGCGAAGTACGTGCAGATTGCGGCCAAGGGCTCCGATGGCGCTTCCGTGGACGTTTCCGCCGCCGGCTTTAAGGGCACCGCGGCGCTTGGCGCGACCGGCGCTACCGTGACGGTTGCCAAGGCCGATTCGTCCGACGGCTCCATGCAGCTGCCCAACAGCTACAACTACCCGGTCATCGGATCTTACAAGGCTTCCTTCGACATCCAGCGCGGCGACGAGTCCAGTCAGGTGACCAAATGGGATGGCACCGTGAAGGTTTCCGTGCCCGTTTCGTCCGACCTGTCCGGTCGCGATTTCTGCGCGTACTACATCGCCTCCGACGGCTCGACCAAGAATGTCAAGTGCACGGTTTCCGGCACGGGCGACAGTACCGTCGCATCCTTCGACCTGACCGAGGCGGGCGCCAGCAGCGCGGGCAACATCACGCTCGTGTACAAGGCGACCAGTGAGGAAAGCAGCCTCGCCAAGGCAAAGGACAACGCCACCGAGCAGCTGAAGCGCCTGATGTATGCCTACGAGGTCCTTTATGACCAGGGAGAATACGCGGGCGATGAGAATTCGGGCGATTACGGCGAGCTGGTCAAGGCCTATAACGACGGCCTGACCAACATCAAGTCGGCCATCAGCGCCTCCGGCGTGACCAGCGCCTACAACAAGGCGGCGGGCGCCATGGCCGCCGTGCAGACCAATTCCGGTCTTGTATCCGCGAAGGCTGAGGCCCTGAATAAGCTGGCCAACGCCTACGCGGGCTACGACTCGAACAACTACTCGAGCGATCACTGGAACCAGCTGAAGAGCGCTTACCAGTCCGCCATCAACGCCGTGACCAAAGCCACCGATTCCACGACGGCCTCCAACGCCGCCTCCGATGGCGTGCAGGCCATGGCTGCGATTTCGGCTGACGGTTCGAACGGTTCGGGCAGTAACAACGGCTCGAACAACGGCAGCTCGAACAATGGCGGTTCGGGCAGCTCCGGCCTGTCAAGCACGGGCAATTCCGGCCTGACGAGCGGTTCGGGCAGCTCCGGCCTGTCAAGCGGTTCGAGCAATTCGGGTCTGAGCGGCAACTCCGGTTCCTCCAATTCCGGTCTGTCCAACGGCTCCAACGGTTCCAATGGCTCGAATGGGTCCAACGGCACCAACGGAAACGACGGCAAGAACGGTCTTTCGGGGACCAACAACGGTTCCAACAGCGGCCTGGGCAACGGCGACGACAACGGAGAGGGTGAAAACGGCGGAATCGTGGTTTGGATCCAGAACCACATCGTGCCGCTGATCATCCTGCTCCTGCTGCTGATCGCCGGCATCTCGCTTCTTGTTTGGGCCTTGCTGCGCCGCCGCAACAAGGAAGAGGGCAACGAGGATGATGACGACTTCTACAACGATGAGGAGGAAGCTCAGACTCAAGCCTAGGAACCTTGCGCATTAGCGCATCGCGGGTCCGTTCCTCCCGCAACCATGCATGACGCATGAGGCGACGCCCTGCCGGCCGTTTGGCCTGGCAGGGCGCCTAGCCGCTCGCTTGGCCGTTCGCGGCAGGCGGGCGGGCCTTGGGCGTCTTGCAGGGCCGGGCGCACCTGCGCTGTCGGATGCCGGCGGCGCAGGCGCCCCCGTCTCTGCAAGACGAGCAGAAAACGAGTGAAACGAACGATTGAAGAGAGGAGAAATCCCGTTATGGGCTTTCTGGACGATCGAAGACGGGCGCAGGAGGAACGGCGACTGGCCGACCCCACCTCCGCCGACATTGGCTTCTTCGACGACGGCGAGAACCTGTACGCCGAAAGCGTGGATGCGGGCCATAAGGTTGACCCGCGCGCGCAGAAGGTGTTCGTGATGGCCGTGGTGCTGGTGGCGCTTCTGGCGTTCGCCATGCTGGTGCCTAAAAGCATGTTCGACCCCGGGCTGCTTATGAGCACGAATTCGGCGGCGCATTCCGATTACTGGACGCCGTCGTGGTTCGCTACGCAGTTCTCGAGCAACATGCAGGGCTTCATCCTGCTGTTCGTGGGCAACGCCGATTCGGTGAGCGATTTTGTGCATTACCTGGTCATCGCGCTTGCCGGCGCGGGCCTGGCGCTCACGGGCGCGGTGTATCAGGGGGCGTTTCGCAACGCGCTCGTGTCGCCTTCGACGCTCGGCGTCATGACCGGCGGCAGCTTCGGCATGACCATGTGGGTGTTCCTGATCACCGAGACGGGCGGCACGCTTTCGCTTGCGGCCATCGACTACACGCGCAGCGGGCTTTCGTGGATGGACTACCTGTCGTCGTCCTACGGCATGGCGGCTATGTCGTTTTTGGGCTGCTTCGTTGTTGTGGGCTTGGTGTTGCTGACCATGCGCATGGCCGGCGGGGCCACATCCGGCATCATGATGATCATCACCGGCCAGGTGATCGGCGGTTTGATTGGCGTGTTCAGCACGCTGGTCACGTACTACTACGCGACCACCGACCCGTACGGCGACGCGGCGCAGTTTTTGCAGGAAGTGGCTGTGGCAACGTTCATCCGCGAGTTCACCTGGGTCGATATCGTCGCCATCGGCGTCCCGCTGGTCATCACCTTCCTGGTGGTCATGCATCTGCGTCAGAAGATGATGCTGCTTGCCCTTGACAGGACCGAGCAGCGCACCATGGGCGTGAACACCCGCCGCATGAACTTCGCCGTGGTCACGCTGTGCACGTTGCTGACGGCCATCATCATCAGCTTCTGCGGAACGGTCGGCTTCGTCGGCTTTTTGGTTCCGCATTTGGCCAGGCGTTTCGTCGGGCCGAATTTCAGGTATCTGCTGCCCGCATCCCTTGTCATGGGGTCGATCTTCGTGCTGGGCGCCTATGTGATCTTGGAAGCGACGCTCGGCGTGGATTACGCGCAGATGGTGGGCATGTTCATCTCCATCGGCGGCGCGGCCATCTTCCTGATAACCGCTTTGAAGGGGAAGGGGGCAGGTTTTGGCGCGTTCAAATAGCTTCAGCGCGGCTGACGATTACAATC
>CAVBPP010000141.1:0-9069 GCA_963597295.1 Paratractidigestivibacter sp.
TCGGTGTTGCTGGCGTAGTCGTGGTCGCTCTCGAGGCCGTCGATGGAGGGCTGCGAGATCATCGCGACGCCCTTAACGTCGGCACCGTAAGCCAAGTCGTTCTCTTGCAAGAACGAATCGGTGTAAGTGCTTGCAGACAGGATTTCACCCGCCTTGGCGGTCTTGGCCGTGATGGTGAACAGGCCGCCGTTGTCGTTAGTGGTGTTCCAGTCGCTATCGACGGTGGCGTCGGTGGTCACATCGTAGCCGGCGGCGGAAAGATCCTGCGCGGCGTTGTTCACGATGCTGACCGCGCTGGCGGCGTTGGTGAACTTATAGAACGAATGATGATGCGCCGTGGTGGACTGGGAAGTGCCACCCGTGTTCTTCAGGATGCTCGACCCGGTCGTGCCCTCACCGTTGTTGGTCAACCACACGACATGGTTCATCGAACGCACATTGGCGCCATGGGTCACCTTGAAGGTGGTGGAAGCCGGCGTGGTGTCGGTGCCGGGCGTAACGCTGACGACCTCGAACTCCAAGCCGGTATCGACGGGCGTGGAAAGGTCGCAGGATTCAACGGCCTTGCCGCCGACGGTGATGCCATCGAGGGCGGTGTAGCCATCCGCAATGGAGATGTTGCAGATGCCGGCCATAAGGGCGAAGCCCTGGGTGGTCGTGATCACGAGCTTATTGCCCTCAGCGGAGAATTCCTTGCTGGCCATGCCGTTGACGGACACGGAAAGGCTCTTGGCAAGCGCGTCGGCGTCGGTGATTTTCACAACCTCATCGAAGGTCAGCTCGATGCGAACATGCTGGCCGGAAGCAGAAGTGTCACCGTTAGGCGGAGTGCCGTACTCGGCATCGCGATAGGCCTTGGCGCTATGGGCGATGACATGGGAGCGCGTCCACTTCGCATGCAGCGTGGTGTCCGCGTCGACGGCGCGGTCGGCGGCGGAGAAGTCGTACTTCTCGCCCCAGTCGCCGTCGGAGGAGCCGTCCTTGGTGTACCAGCCGTCGAAGGTGTAGCCCTCGCGGGTGGGCGCCTCGGGCTCGGCGACGGCGTCGGAGGCCGTCGACTCATCGGCGGGCTCGGCGGCGTTGCGGTACACGACGATGGCGTTGTTCCAGTAGGTGGTGCGGATCGTCGTGTTCTCCGTCGAGGTCATCAGGTGCGACTTGACGGTCTGGGCGGCGGGGGCCTCGACGCCGTCGCCGGCGTCGAACGTCACCGTGTGCTCCTCCTGAACCAGCGAGATGCCGTAGGTGAAGCGGTACTGGTTCTCGGCGGCGACCAGGCTCGAGATGTGCGTGTTGGACTCGGTGGGAAGCACCGCGCCGGCCACCTCGTCGCCGCTGATGAGCGTCTCGGCGTAGGCCGAGGAGATCATCGGCTTGGCGACGGAGCCGTCCTCGACGGCCTTCTCGGCGAGCAGGCGGCGCAGCGCGACCGTGGCGCCGGCCTGGTCGTCGGACGCCACGAGCTCGGCGTAGGTGTCCTTGACCTCCTGGTCGTCGTAGATGGACTGCATGAAGTAGCGCTGGCCGAAGATCTCGTCGTAGGTGAACGTCCTGCCGAAGTCGTCGGTGGTGTCGAGCTTGAACGAGTCGGTGGCCGACACGGACACGTTCGCCTTCTCAAACAGGTCGGACAGGGCCACGCCCTTGGCGGAGAAGGTGCGGAAGCCGGTCATGCCGCACTGCGACGAGGTGTTCTGGAACGTCGACATGGACTCGATGTCGTCCTTGGAGAAGGTGGCGGCGACGGTCTGGTCGCCGGTGGTCTTCGGGTCGCCGTCGGCGTCCACGACGATCTTGAACTCGTCGGAGGAGCCGGTGTAGAAGGTGACGGGGGCGCTGGCGGTCTCGTAGCCGGCCGCCTTGACGGTCACCTGGTACTTCTTGGACTGCGGGTAGGTCGTGGAGCCCCAGCGGGACTTGACCTCGACCGGGTCGCCCTCGCCGATGGCGACGGAGAACACCGGCTCGGACTCGGTGCGGGAGAACGAGACGGAGCCCGACGCCGACACGGAGTACTGGTCGGCGCGCAGCACGGTCGCCTCGCCGACGGTGCCGTCGGAGGCGATGGGCGCGACCTCGACCGACACGACGGCGGCGGCCCACTCGTCGGTGGCGCCGGCCAGCGACACGGACACGCTGCCGGTGTCGCCGGACTGGCGCAGCAGCTTCTGCTGGCCCTCGGAGACGGTGGCGCCGGAGGCCAGGTGGTCGGCGTCGACGACGTCGAAGGTGCGGGAGACGCTGCCGGTGTAGGCGCCCTTGCCGGTGACGGTGACGGTCGCCTTGCCGACCGCGTCGTTGGACGCGTAGGAGACGTCGTAGTCGGCGCCGGCCGAAAGCGTCTTGGCGCCGTAGGTCACCACGGGCGCGGGCTCGGCCTTGCCGCCGGAGAGGAACTGCGCC
Organism: Paratractidigestivibacter sp.; assembly: GCA_963597295.1. Lineage (GTDB taxonomy): Bacteria > Actinomycetota > Coriobacteriia > Coriobacteriales > Eggerthellaceae > Senegalimassilia. The sequence continues at coordinate 2,404 of CAVBPP010000141.1, forward strand.
GAGATGGCGCCGATCGAGCCGGCCAGCGACAGGTCGTTGGCCGCGAGCCTCTCGACCTTGGCGACCTTGAAGCCCCACGCGTTGGTGGACGAGTCGCTGGTCAGGCGGATGCTGAAGGTGCCGGTCTGGGGCACGTAGACGGTCTTGCCGGCAAGCTCGCTGCCGGAGTAGCGGCCGATCTGGTTGCCCTCGCCGTCGGCGATGGTGATGAAGTCGTAGCCGCTCTCGGTCTTGGTCTGCTCGTCGAAGGTGACGGCCATGCCGTAGGCGGACGCGGCGTCCCAGGTGTAGGTGTAGGTCTTGTCGGTGTTGCTGGCGTAGTCGTGGTCGCTCTCGAGGCCGTCGATGGAGGGCTGCGCCTCATCGCCGGCGGCAATGCCGCCATTATCCTGGTCGGCTGCCACAACATTTACCGTATAGGTGGCTGTGGCAGGACGCCAGAACTCAAGCAACTCCGAAGAACTGTCGCCGGTCGCACCGTTAATGCTGCCGTCCTCGTCAGTGGCGACGGCGACGGTCACCGTGGTCGTGCCGACAGCATTGCCGGTCAGCGTAACGGTGCCATTTTTAGTAACGGGCTTGTCCTTGTCCTTAAGATCGGCGTTGTCGCCGTTGATCCACTCGCCGGCAACCACATCGGACGCGGAAACAACCGAGGCGTCGGCGACCGTGGAGGTCACTTTCGCCGTGCGATCGAAGGCGGTCGCGTTGCATTTGCAGCCGAAGCCGGTCACGAAGCAATCACCGTTTGCGCCTTCGGATTCGCAGTTGGTCGGGCAGTGATTCAGCATACCGCAGCCCTGATACTGCTTATGCACGTACGGGGCGACGGTCACGTCGGCGGTTTCACCGACTTTCAACGTGATAACGTTATCGGTCGCACTATCGGAGGTAATGCTTACCGTGCCATGGCGATGGGCATCGGTCGCGGAAGTTGCCGAATCGGATGCGGCATAGGCCGACGTTGCGGTTGTCAAATTCGTCGGGATCATCAAGCCGACGCATAAGATCAGCGCCACGAACGAGCGGAAAATCGCCTCGCCGGAAACCCGATGCATCGATTTCGCGGAAGTCATCGCACCTCCTTCATGTGTCTTGGTTGAATGCTTCATCAAGCTTTCTCCTTTCCCTAGTTACAGTACTGTGCGCTTTCTCTTTCGCGCATGCGGCATGACGGCGAAAACGGCGCGGTCCCTCACAGGCCCCCTACCCCAATCATACCTAGATAAGAATAATAGCCCAATGCGGATAATTTATTCCCTGTCCTTTCGGTACAGTCTTGAAAAGCCGAGGTGGTTATTATTCTCATATGGATATGAAAAGTTTCGCCGGAAGCGCTGAAACCTTATACTTGCAGACATGCGAAAACACTCGATGACAACCCTCGGATTCACGTTCGCCCTTCTGTGGATAAGCGCTGCCGACACCTATTCCCTGTCGCAGTCTGCCGACGTGTACAACAACTGCGGATGGACGACATTGCTCGTCTTGGCAGCCCTGGCTTTGCTGCTGGCATTCGGCGGAAAAGCCACGCAACGCCTGCGCGCCGTCTGCGCCATCGCCGCGGGCGCGGCAACCCTTTGCGCCGTCGTCGGGCTTACGGACACCGCTCTGCTCCCCGAGCTCTTCCCTATTCAAACCGCTTGCGCCGTTCCCCTTGCCTGCGCTTGGGCATTCGAGCTTTCACGATATTCGGTGAATGCTCGCTCGGCGATCGTCTGCGCGGCGAGCATCGCCGCCGTCGCCGCCGACTATGCCCTCAATGGGATTTCGGCACTGCCGATCGTTTCGGCCGCAGCGCCTTTGGCATCGGCCATATGCCTTACCTTGGCAAGCAAACAAACGGTTGACGGCGACGACGCGCGTCCGAATGCGGCGGCGCCCCAAGGGCTGACGCTGTTCGTCTACACCGTATGCGCATGCACTCTGCTCGCTTCGATCTTCTGCGGCATCGTGGCCAGCCCCATCGCGGCCAACTCGCAAACGCCGTTCGAGATATTCGCGCTCACAAGCGAAATAGGGCTTGCGCTGCTGCTTGCCGGATGCGTTGCGGGCAGCAAGGCGAAACGGACGCCAAACTCCCTGTTCGTAAGCCTGCAGATATTCGCCGGGCTGTTTGAGGTAGTGTTCGTCGCGGGGCTTTTGCTGCTCTCGACCGCGCAAGCGGGCACCATGACGACATCCGTCGGGCTCGACATCGGAGCCCGTCAGTGCCTTATGGCGGTGTGCTGGATCGTCCTTCCCGAAGGTGCTCGATGCGAGCGAGGGACAAGCCTGCGGCGCTTAGCCATCCTTATGCTCGGTTGCGGCCTTCTGTACGCAACCTTCCTGGGAGCGGAGCTCGACCGATCCTGCATGTTCACATTCCAGCAGCTAACGAACCTGACCACGGCCTGCATCGCGGCCATGGCGGTGATCGCCGTGCTGTACGCGACGCTGCGCGGACGAGCCGCGATGGCAAAGGCTTCCATGCCCCTTGCCGAATCAGACAGCGCCAGCGACGCCGCGAAAAAGCCCGCGCAGGCCGCTGGGGCCAACGCGGGCGAAAACAAACCGGTTGCAGGCGAGCAAAGCGCCTACGACAATGCGAATGCACACGTCAAGCAAGCAACCGATGAGGGCACGAGCACGCCTGACGGGCGCAACGGGCGAATCGGCGGCGGCAACGTCGACGCGGAAGAGGCAACCGCCCGCATCCCGCTCATGACCCCCGACGTACTCAAACTGCACATCAAGGAAATGCGCCTTGCCGAACTTTCCCCCTATGACCTGACCGAACGCGAAACGCAGATCGTGCTGCTGCTTTTAGACGGCCAAACCATGAAGGGAGTCGCCGAAGAGCTATTCATCACCGAGCGCACGGTGAAGTTCCATAGCAAGAATGCCTACGTCAAGCTCGGAGTGGCGAACAAGAAAGAACTCATGAAGAAGTTCACCGACATGCCCGCGCAGCCCAGCGAGACGTTGCGTCCGTCATCAGAGGCTTAGCCTTCGACGACGAAATCGAGCGCCGTGATAGCCTCTTTCGCCGCGGCGAGCGTGGCCGGGGTGCCATCATAGGAGATTTCGACCGTGTCGGCATCATGGTCGGCCTTGACCGAATCGATACCGCCGATTTCGCCGAGCGCCTTCTCCACGCGCGCGTCGCACTTTGGGCAGTGCATGCCCGTCACCTTCAACGTTTCCTGTTCCATAGTTGTCTCTTGTCCTTTCTTACAGGGTTTTCATACGCACGCTCATGTCCAGCGGTTTCGCACTGAACGGAGCAGTGGTTGCTAAGCCGTCAACGCCGCATGCGGCATAAGCACCGGCGTTTTTCGGGTTGATCCCGCCGGCGGCGATAAGCGTTAGGCGCGAATCGATCGAGCGCAGCTCGCGCACGAGCGGCTCGAGCTCGCTTACGGGAATCTTATCCATTTGAATGCCGTCGACGCCGATGCCGCCCGCGCCCGCTTGAGCCAGCTCGATGGCGCGTTGCGCGTCGGCTTCGACGAACAGCTTCTTCTCGATGCACTTGGCCTTGATGTCGGGAATGGACGCGACGAATTTATCGAAGCCGCCGAAAAACGTCAGATGATGATCGAAAACCAGCACGGTCTCGGATAGGCCCAAGCGGTGCGGGAACGCGCCGCCTGCCATAACCGCCGCCGTCAGCAAATCTTTCGCACCCGGCATGCTTTTACGGGTCGTCAGCACCTCGCAGCGCGGATTCGCGGCGTGCGCGGCATCGACCATCTCGCGCGTTTTGGTCGCAACGGCCGAGGAATGATCGAACACGTTCAGACACACCTTCCACGCCGCATGAAGATCGGCCGCATCGCCCCGGACGACGAAGAAGGTGTCGCCCGCCGAGATTCGATCGCCGTCGTCGCAAGCGAACACCACTTCGCAATTAAGCTGCGCCATGATGCGCCGCACGATGGCGCCTCCGGCAAGCACCGCGTCCTCGCGCGTGAAGTACGACATCTCACCCGGCTGAGCGTCGATTCCCAACACTTCGCAAGTAAGGTCGATGTAGGGAACGTCTTCGCTGATGAAGCGGTCGATTCCCGCATTTGATATCCTGATCATCCGATTCCTTCCATCCGGTTTTCGCATTATTGTGCGCAAACGTGCAGGGGTTGGCTTTACGCCTTCTCGCCCGTTTTCGCGTCGATGCCAGCGGCGCCGAGCAGCTGGGTCAATGTGTAATCGTCAAATTTCTCGTAGCGGTAGAACACTTTGTAGAATTCGATGGTTTCCTCACGCATATTGATAGCGGAGGAATACTCTGGGTAGAGCACCTTCAGCAGCCATAGGCAACCCAACAGGCGAACGACCGACGGCGGACGCCCGAACCAGGAAAACGGCGATTGCGGGATGCGATAGATCTCGCCGGCAGCCACGCATGGGACGTTTTTCCAATGGTCGTCGCCTTTGATGGCGCCGTAGATATCCGAACTCTCCGAATCGCTCATGTTGAACTCGGCGACCAGCACCGCATCGGGATTCCATTCGATGATCTGCTCCAGGTTCACCGACGGCATCCCCATGCCCTGCCCTTCGGTGCCGGGCATATCCGCCACGTTTTCCGTGCAGATAAGCGAAAGCGCATCGGTGACGTGCATGCTTCCGACGGGGTCGGTGGTCAGACCTTCGTTGCCCTGGGCGAGGAAAATCCGCTTTCGCGACGCTTCTGGGATGGCCTGGGCGATTTCGCTGATCATCGCAAGCTTGCGCTCGCAGAACGTCGCAAGTTCCTCACTGCGCTCGTCGATGCCGATAAGGCCGCCGACGAAACGGTACATCTCAGGGGCATGACGAAGGTCGTAGTCGACGAGCACGACCGGCAACCCCGTCTGGTTCTGCACCTCATCGGCCATATTCGCCCCGACGTCGTCAGCCGTCCAGTAGCAAAGCAGCACATCGGGGTCTTGCTTGGCGATCTCCTCGGCATTCGGAACCGAGCCCGAGCCCATCCACACCCCAAGCGAAGGCAGGGCGAAATATTCATCGGGAATGTACTTTTTGTTGTCGCCAGCGGGACGGAAATTCCACCCGACGAGCATTTCAGGGGCCAAGCCGAACATGTCGACCGTGCCAATGGGGTTCGTGCAGAAAACGCGGCTGATCTGCTCGGGAACCATCACTCGACGGTTGCCCATATCGGTAATGTTGCGCAGGTTGCCCCGCGACGAGAATCCGCTGCAACCAGGGAGCAACGACGCGCAGAATGCCCCGATGGCGGAATACGCGGTCAAGCGCATGAAGGTTCGTCGCGTCAAGGGCCTACGATCGTCTGCACTATTCATCATGATTGTCCTTTTCCTGATCAATCGGTAAAAATGCCGTACTTGCAAAGCCGCGGCGGCCGCACGGAGAGGCCACCTGCCCCACCCCAGCGTCGACGCCGTAAAGGTTCGATATCGCTTCGGCAGTGAGCACATCGACGGCACGGCCCGCAATGCGCTCGTCGCGCCCAACGCACATTACATCGCAGTCGAGCATGAGGGCGTGGTTGGGATCATGCGAGGTCACGACTACCGCAAGCCCCTGATGCACCAAGCTTTTGATGCGCGCGAGCACCCGCACCTGGTTGCCAAGGTCAAGGTTCGCGCACGGCTCGTCCATGATCAGCAGTTTCGGCCGCTGCACCAATGCGCGCGCGATGAGCACCATCTGCTGTTCGCCACCCGAAAGCGACGTGAAGTCGCGATCGGCAAGCCCCGCCAGACCAAGCTGGGAAAGCATATCGTCGGCCGCCCTCGCATCTACCGCCGACGGGCCGACAAGGCTGCCCGCGAGCGGTGTTCGCCCCATCAGCACCATTTCGCGCACGGTATACCCGAACGCGCAGTCATTGGATTGCGGAACGTACGCGACGCTTTGCGCGAACCGCCTACGCGACCACGTGGAAGCGTCTTGACCTTCAATGAAAACCTGCCCGGAAAGGGCCGGCAGGAAGCCGAGAATGGTCTTGAAAAGCGTTGTCTTGCCAACGCCGTTCGGCCCCAGCAGCACGGTGACGGAGCCCGGCAGTATGCGAAACGTCACGTCGGAGAGCACCGCATGCGCGCCGTACCCGCAGGAAAGCGATAAGACCTGCAGAGAGGGAACTTGCGATGCTGCGCGAGCGGCAGCGAAAGCCGACGATGAACCATGCAGCCCAGAAGGTGAAGCGGCGGGTACAGGTTTCGCCATTTAAGCCCTCCTTTGCCGGCAGATCAGATACACGAACAGCGGCGCACCGATGATGGCGGTTAGGATGGACAGGGGGATTTCGGTAGTGTAGATGCTACGGCACACGTCATCGACCACCAGCAAGAACGTGCCGCCGAGCAGCATCGATGCCGGCAGCAGCGTACGTTGGTCCGACCCAACCAGAAAGCGTGCCAGATGCGGCACGATCAGGCCAACCCAGCCGACCATGCCAGCAACCGCGACAGAAGCCGAGGTGAGCAACGTGGCGAATGCAATGACGGCCAAGCGCGTGCGGCGAACGTCCACGCCGAGCGATCGCGCCTCGTCGTCGCCGAGCGACATGACGTTGATGCGCCAGCGCAGGGCGAACAACCCCGCCGTCCCAACGACGAAAGCCGCCACGAGCGCCGCCAGGTCGTTTTCCCGAACAGCCGAAAGGCCACCCATCAGCCAGAACGTGATTTCCGGCAGCTGTGAATTAGGATC
>CAVBPP010000142.1:0-8885 GCA_963597295.1 Paratractidigestivibacter sp.
CCGCATTATCTTTCATTTCGTCTCACTCGCCCTCTCGGGCTCGCATTCGACCTGAACAAGGTTACTCCCGGCCTCTCCAATTTGCAAGGAGGCATTCCCCGGGATGCAACGGATACGCCGATGTGTGGCGCTGGCCAGCCTAAGCGCCCCTTGCGCAATGCCACCGCAAGACGGCGAACCGTTCCAACCGAAGGCGCGTTGGCGCCCTTCCCCGTAAAGGCGAACGCGATGCACATGGGCCGGCGCGGGCCTAAAGACAGAAACCCATGTACAGGGGCAGGTACGCTCGGTCGCCATCCACCTTCAACTGTTTGGGATGGAGCACGTACTGGGTTCCGATCCTCTTGTCGAAGCGCCGCTTGAACTTGTCGAGCGACGATGTGCCGTACTGCCGAGGCGACTTCACCTCCACGGGAGACACCCGCGGCTTGCCGGCCGCGTTCGCGTAGGGCCTCTTGACGAGGAAGTCTATCTCCATGCGCTCGGAGCCCTCGGCCTTGCCGGACTGCGAGTAGAAGAACAGCTTGTGGCCGCCGGCGACGAGCATCTGAGCGACGACGTTCTCCGTGAGCATCCCCTCGTTGACGCCTATGTCGCCCCTGAGCACGTTGCGGTACACGCTCTCGTCGGTGAGGACGTCGTCGGCGAAGGCGAGGCTCACCAGCAGGCCGGTGTCGGCCATGTAGCACTTGAGCGAGGTCTGCTCCATGCTCAGCGACAGCCCGACGGATGGGTCGCTCGCCGCGTAGCATATGTTGGCGATCCGGGCGTCGGCCAGCCAGAAGAAGGCCTCCTCGTACGACCTCATGCGCGCGTTGACCCCGAGGGAGCTGAGCCTGAACTTCTTCTCGTGCTTGGAGAGCTGGCCGGGGATCCCGTCGAGCACGGACGCCACCTTGAACTCGTAGCCGCGCGCGAACCTCGCCACGTCGTTGCGGTAGAGCGCCAGGATGCGGCGCTTCTCGGCGTCGACCGGCTCGAACCGCCTCTCCGAGGCGTAGACGTCGACGGGCTTGGGCATCCCGCCCACCAGCATGTACTCGCGCAGCAGGCCCGCCGCCTTGCGGTGCAGCGCATCGGGCAGCGGCTCCAGCGCGCCGAAGCGGCTCCTTATCAGGTCCGAGAGCTGCCCCTGCCCCATCGCCCAGAGGAACTCCTCGAAATCCAGCGGATTCAGCTGAAGGGCCTCCTCCTCGGAGGGCAGGACGATGCCCTCGACGTTTTGGCGAATGGAGAGCAGCGAGCCGGTCTCGATGTAGTCGAAGCGCCCGTCGGCGACGAGGTACTTGATGGCGCCGCGGGCGGCGGGGCACATCTGCACCTCGTCGAAGATCACGAGGGACCTGCGCTCGCGAAGCTCGACCCCATAGAACGTGGACAGGTACAGGAAAAGGGTGTCCAGGTCGGACAGCAGGCTGGAGAAGTAGTCCTTCACTTCCCGCGGCGCCTGGAAGAAGTCGATGACGAGGCAGGTGTCGTACTCGTTGGCGCCGAACTCGCACGCGAGCGTGCTCTTGCCGACGCGCCGGGCGCCCTCGATGAGCAGCGCCGTGGATCCCTGGCTCCGCCTCTTCCACTCCAAGAGGTCGTCGTACGCCTTGCGCCTGAGCATTTCTATCCTTTCGTCTTCGCATTACCTCTCATCTGCATCTTAGCACGAGGTGCGCAAGTTCCATACGGTGATTTTGCACGAGGCGCGCAAGTTCTAGATGCCGATCTCGCACGAGGCGCACGGCAACGTGGCGAGTCGCGCCGCCTTGGGGAGGTCGGCGCGGACGAGGGATTCCTCGTAACGGCCGATCTCATCCCGGATGCCGTCCGCCTGGTCGCGCATGACGAGCGTCAGCGGGTAGTAGCGCGCGGCCTAAGACCCCGCACCCGGATAGCCGTCCACGGCCAAATCCAAGCGATGCTCCTTCAAGAAATACTCGTGCATGCTTTCGCGCATGGGCATGGTTTTGCGAATGGATATCGCGCCCGCCTCGCAAGCTGGTTTGCAATAGCCGCAACCAAAACAGGTTTCCTGGTTCACGCACACCACGCCATCAGATTCGCGAAACGACAGTGCATCCTGGGGGCATACGGTTTTCAAGCAGCGCTTGCAGCCAACGCATTTCTCGTGATCTATAGTGGCCGTGAAACCCGATGGCGTGAAGCGTTCGCGCACGTCGCGCGTTGTGGCCTTGCATAGATTCAGCGCCGTGCAGCAGCAAGGGCAGCAGAAGCATATCTCCACGAAATCGGACATCTCGTCGTTGCGCAAGCCCCACACCAACTGCTCGACCTCGACCCATAAAGACAAGCAAGCAAGGCCGCGTTTGGCCGCCTCGTCCACGCGCGCAAGCGCCTATTCCTTCGTCGCCTCGTGCGCTATGCCGCGCTCAACGGCCGCCTTGCCGCTTTTGCCCAAGAACAAACATGCCAAATCGTGAGGGAAATGCTCGCAGCCATTCGCCTCACGGCATAGACACTTCTCCATCGCCCCGATGAAGTCGGCCTTCTCGATGGCGTGCTTCACCAAATCCATGGGCACGATAACGCTTTCGCGCGCATCGGAAAGGTCGATATCGACGTTAAGGTTATACACCGTGCCGCCCGAATGCCCCTTTTCGGGACTGTTCATCATCAGCATGCTGCGCAGTACCTTGCCACGTAGCGATTCGGGGTCCTCGGTCCACCAAAGCTTCGTCTTCATAAGGTGAAAAGCCTTGGCATAAGCAGGGAAATTCCACGGGCGCGCCGAGAAACGCGACCAAAACGCGTCCTTGACGCCAGCACCATGCGGATGGTTCTTGAAAACCTCTTTCCCCTTCTCCTTACGACGCAGGCGGTCCTCGTCGAGATAGAGCACCCGCCCGCGCTCGTCGACGTTGGCTTCGGCCGCCGCCCGCCTACCTTCGCACCCCTTCATTTCGCTATCCATAAACCCCCTTCTGTCTCTAGTCGACCGTCTTGCCAAGAATCTTGTTCGCGGCGTAGATGCCCGAAATGGCCGCGGGCTCCATGCCGAGGCCGTTCACGTCGCCCGCCATGATCAAGCCAGGCGCCAGGTTCTGCGGCAAAGCCTCATGCGCTGCGGTGTACAGGGCGTATTCCCAGTACTTCTTGCCAACGACCTCCCACTGCTCGAAGTATTCGTCGAATTTATCGCCTTCCTCGAAATCGATTTCGGTGAAAATCTCGTAATCGCCATCCAAACGCTTGGCGATGTAGATGATAGGGATGGTGTCATCGAACAGGTGCACCGTATGCTCAGCATAGCCAGGCTTTGCCTTGCCCTTGATGAGATAGCCCGTAAGCTGCGACGCCTTGCGGATGTCGAGCCTGGGCAGGTCCGTGCCCTCGGCCAGCAGCTCGGCCGTAATATGCGCGGGCGTAGCCATGACCAGGTTTTCGCAGGTGTACGCATCGGCGCCCACGCGCACGGCCCAGCCTTCGCCCTGCTTAGCCACGCTTGCGGCTTCGCCGATGAGCACCTCGCCCGAACCTTGCGCCAAGCGCGCCTTCACGCCCTCGGAGTCGAAATCGAAGCGCTTCAAATCGAACAGCAAGTTCAACGGCGGCATGCCGACGATCTTCATGGTAAGAGGCTGCACGGTGTTCAGGTAATCGAGCGCCGTGAGGTCGGCGATCTTGGTGCCCGTGCATGCATGCGCGAACATGCTGATGAGGTCGTTGCAGATGGGGCCGAACTTCATGCGTTCGATGAAATGCTCGGCCGACTCGGTGTAGAGCTCCTTGATCATGGGGTCTTTCTCGAGCGCTGCGGAAACCTCCATGGTGCAGCAGTTGTCTTTGAAGGCGGCATAACGCGGGATGAAGGTGTCGCGCATCCATTTCATGTAGCTGAACAGCGACGGCGCATCGGCAACGGTGGTGGCCGAAACGGGCTCGTACGACTTGCCGTTGTCGTGGTGGCACTGCCCCATGGAAAGCTTCGGCAGCACGTCGACCGTGCCCTGCAGCAGGCCCGACGCCAGCATGTACTTGTACGTGCCGAAATAGAACACGGCGCCGTAGTTCATATGGCGTTCCTCGTCGTTGCAGATGCGCCCGCCGATGTTGGGGCTAATAAGCAGATACTCGCGGTTTTCCTTCTGCAGCTCCAGGCAGCAGTTCATGCCCGCGCAGCCTGCGCCCAGCACGATGGTTTCGTAATGGTTCTTCATGACGTTCCTCCTTGTGAAAGGTTTGTATCGAAGAAGCTAGGGCGGGCGCGTCGCCGAGCGTCACAAGGGATGCGAAAAACGTTGTCCCGTCAACGCGCGCCTACGCGCTCGCCTTAACAGCAATGCCTATTTCTTTGAATCGGGGTAGGTGAGGCGGCCTTCTGCCAGCGCCGCCATCACGTCCATGAAGCGTCGGCCCATGACGATGGACGCGGTGCCCAAAATGAACACGACGAAGTACTTGTTCAGGCGATGGTAGCGCTCGAAGGTGCAGTCGCAGCGCCACAAAAGGCGGCAGCGGTTCTCGTTTAAGGGCACGATCTGCCAGTTCCATGTCCAGCAGAAGCGCTTGAACCACAGCTTCAGGGCCTTTTCCTGGTTGGGGCCGGGGTTTTTATAACCTGGGTCGGTGGCGGTGTCGGAATGCGCGGCCCAGCCGTAGGGCGGCTCGTTGGACACGTAGGTAACCCATTCGCCGATGGACAGCGGAGCCTGATGGAACCACTGGTAATCGCCGGGCTTGAGGTTCTGCCACTCGGGATGGATGTCGTAGTGGTTGTGAATGTCGAAGGTGAACAGGCGCTCCAGCCAATCGAAGCTGTACCAACCAGCCTGGGTTTGCCCCGACTGCTTCACCAGCGCCCACACGCGCTCGGCGGGGGCTTCGATGGTGAACCCGGAATCGTATCTCAGGTGCTTCTCGCCGGGCTTGATCCAGTCGTCGCCGGGGAAAACCGTGGCCTTTTCCGCGCGCGTCTGCTTGTAGGCCATGCCGTAGACCCACATGCTCGAAAGGATGAGGAAGCAGATTGCGACTACCAGCCAGAAGATGGACCGGCCGGTGATCTGCGCGCCGATGAGCGTGCATCGCGCATACGGCGCGGGCAAGACGCCGGCCGCCGTCAAGACGAACTCCAAGACCACGGAAAACGCCGCGCCCCAAATGCCCAGGTAAATCGCTTCCGCCGAACATTCCATCATCTTCTTGCGATGCCCGATGGCCCAGGCGATAAACACGCCTATCACGCCAAGGAAGAAGCCAAGCGCCGCATAGCCCAGCTTCGCGGCGAAGCTCAGGCGCTCGCCATCTACGTTCACGTCAAGGTGTTTCATGTTGTCCCCTTTCTCGACCATGACGTTTTCACTCGTATGAACCTTATTCGAATACTGTTATAATTCGAGCACATACACACCTTAGATTTGCAAACATCCGTCTAGACGGAAATCCTAAGAGCAGGTGTCGGCCCTTGGGCAGCAGGAGCAATCGTAGCCGTTGATGCACGGCGAGCAAGCATGCTCGAACGCGTAATCCAGGAGGTCGCGATACTCATGGAGTGCATCTTGGGACAGCGAGTAATACACGCTAGCCCCATCGCGTCGACGAGTGAACAGACCGACGTTCTCCATGATTTTCAGATGCTTCGTGGCGGCAGGCTGGGAAATACCCAGAATGCCGGCTATGTCGCTGACGTTAAGCGTGTTGGCGGGATGCGATCCCAGGATTTTAATCATCTTCATACGGGAAGGCTCGCTGATAGCTTTGTTGTAGGCGCACATGCGCTCGACTAAACCCTTCTCCTTCATAACGCCTCCCCTCTCAGACTGCCTTGAAATATTAATAATCTTATAACCATAAAGTAATATCCGAAGTGTATTCCTTGCTCGCCCTCATTGCAAGGGAGGACATGGTCGCGTGCGAGTTAATTTTTGCGATGCGCCTTTCGCCGTCGTTCAACCTCTCATCAGCGCGTTAGGACGAGGTGCGGAACCTCGATGCGGCGAATTCGAACGATGCGAGCAAGTTCGAGTTTCCGATTTCGCACGCAGCGCGGATAATGCGGCAGGGCGCGCCGCTGGAGCGCGTTCGCATGCTGGGACGGTCCGCCAATCGCTTGGTGACCGCTGCGCTGGGGCTCAAACCCAAAGCACCGGCACCTGCCAATCGAATGGACGAAGCGCTACGCGATGCTTCACGCGGACCGGTCAAACGCGCGACATAAACCGCCTCCCCTTCAACGCACCATACGCATTGCGCGGTCTCTCCCTTGGTCGTCAAACCGCCGACATCATCAGTCAGGCATAAAACCAATACCCCTTTAACCAAACACCCAAGTATATGAACTCATCCGAATTTGTTGTTAAACAAATTCCGCTGGAGCGGGTGTAGCGTGCCGGTTCGTAAGGCAATTCATGAGAAGGGAAAGAAAATGGAAAACCAGAAAGACCCGAAGGCCGCGGAAGACGGCCAAGCAGGCGAAAGCGGCCCATCCGGCGAAACGGCAACCGCAGATAGCGGCAACCCGGCGGAAGGGTACATTCCACCAAGCAACGGCAAGCCCGCAGCAGAGCCCGCCGAGAAGAAGCCGCTCGACCCCAAGACGAAGAGGATATTGGCCATCGTCATCGGCGTCGTGATCGCCGCGGCTGCCATCTACGGCATCGCATACGCCGTCACGGGCGGCTTCCATCAGCACGTATGGGAGGACGCGACATGCACGGCCCCCAAAACCTGCTCCAAATGCGGTGCGACCGAAGGCGAGGCGCTCGGGCACGATTGGAGCGGGACCGACAAGCCGGCGACGTGCGTGAAGGGCTCCTATACTGACTATCTGTGCTCGAGATGCAACGATGTGTACGAAGAGGAGACCGGCACGCCGGCGTTGGGGCACGAGCCCGGCGACTGGACCTACGACACGAACCTCAAGAAAGAGGTTCGCAAATGCACCCGCTGCAGCGCGATCGTAGAGCAGAGGGACGCCACGAGGGAGACCATCGCGGCGGCGCTGGCAAACTGGAAGGTCACGTTGGACTCCTGCTACAAGCGCGAGAGCAACAGCCAATACAAGGCGCTCTACAACGATCAGATTTGCGTTGCTGTGACCAACCGCTCGGACAAGGCGGTTCGCTCGGTCGAGGTGGACGTCTGCGCATGGGACGATTCCGGCAACCCCGTCACAATCGGCTACATCACGAGCGGCGACATCTACGCCCTGAACTGCTCTGACATGAACATCCAGCCCGGCGAGACCTGGGATTGCGAGGAGAGGAACATCGGCTTCAACCTCTCGGCCAACAAGACCGGCAACATCTCGAAGGTCGAGGGCGTCGTCTCGAAGGTCGTCTACCTGGACGGCACCACGGAGAACAACCCCTACGCGGATGCCTGGAAATCCCTCTACAAGGGAAAGACCAACTAACCGGCAGCCATCTTCCGAGAGCGATAACGGCCTGGACCAATCGGCCCCCTCGCGAATCCGCGAGGGGGCCGATCTTTTCCGAGGACGCTGACGGGCGCGTTTTCTGACCTACGAGTAATCGGGGCCGCATCGAACGGCCTGGGCCCGCGCAGCAAAAAACCATGCCCGCCGCTCAAGCCTCAGCCCCGCCGGCAGCCTTATCCGTTTAGCCTTATCAGGTCCTCGCAGAGGGACGCGACGCAAGCCTTACGACAACGCGCATGCGTAATAGGCGGACGAATCCTTGCCCTTGTACCCATCCTCGAGCTTCTTGTTGATGCGGAGGTGCAGCACCGGGTTCCTCAGCTGAGACATGGAGCTCTCGGCAACCTGCGCGCAGAACGTGATGCCGCGGGTCTCCAGCGGCGATATCGAGGTAAATATCTTCTGCGTATCGTCGACGGACGCGTTGAATTTGTAATCACCCTCGAATACGATCTCGGCGGTCATGCTGTTCGCGGGATCGATCTGGCTCTTCCCCTCGTAGGAAAGGGTTGCGCGGACGAGGTAGGCGACCTTACCGTCGTCTATGCTCAAGCTGAATGTCGAATCGGTCCCTCGGAATTCGCTGCAGAACCCATCGGAGGAGTCGATGGTCAGGCTCGCGTCGTCAACGCGTATGGCCTCGCCGTACTTGACGGTTATGGGGTTGCTCTCCGACGTGCCGGGCTCCGACGCCGTCTCCTGGGCGGCGGTCTCGTTCGACTTGCCGGCGTCGGAGCCCGCTCCCCCGCTTCCCGAGCATCCCACCAACGCGGTGCCGGCCGTCGCCATGCAGACGGCGGCGCCCGTCAAGAGGAAACCCCTTCGCGTGTAAAGCTGCTGTTCGGACATTTTTCTCCCTTTCATCCGTTTGAATGCCTTCGCATTCGGATGCTATCGCTCGTTGGGCAAAAAACGTTGAACAACAAATGGCGAGGGTCCCTGCGTCATGCGCCATCGGCGCAAACCGTTAGTCGCGCAAAGCCCCGATGAGCACGGAGCCCTTCCCCGCAAGCTTCCTGTCAAAGACGGTATTCGCGATGCGCTCCCTGTAGTCCATTCGGCTCTGTTCCTTGCTCTCTCTTCGGACGGATTTCATATCGACAATATGCCAGAGCTGGCCTGGGAACACCGATGTTTGACCGATTTCCATGCCGAGGAATGGCTGTTTTTGATGCCGAGAAACGGCCGATTTCCGTGCCGCGATGCGGCTGGACGCCATGCCGATGCGCCGAGAAACCGTCTTATGGGAAGCGGATCACGGCCACGGGGCATCGCAGGTTTCGGCTTCGGCGGCTAGATCATGGGTTCCGAATCGCTTTCCCAGGGGTCATGCAAAGCAGCCGCGACAAAAAGACTTTAGCGGTATGGTCACACACAAAGCGTTCTCCGACGCCATATCAGCGATGCGCGGAGCGTCGCGCCCGGAGCGCAAAGTCCTTAGCTTCGCCAAATGCACGCAGATGTCACCATATGATTCGAGATGTCGCCGGATGAC